>NZ_JBEXEQ010000013.1:0-236632 GCF_040703155.1 Streptomyces sp. NPDC005435 | reverse complement strand
TCGCTTCCTTTGTACTCACCCTCTCGGGCTTTCCTCCGGGCTTCCCTTCGGTGTTTCCGACTCTATCAGACCGTTTTCCGATCCGATTTCCTCGGTGCTTTCCAGGTTCCCGCTCTCGCGTTTCCCTTTCCGGCGGTTCCGACTCTATCAGACTCTTTTCAGTGCCTGACTCCCGATCGGGGGGATTGCCTTGGGCTTTTCGGCTTTCGCCGTCCGGCCTTTCGACATTCACTACGTTAGCCGATCTCCCGTACGGACTCATAATCGAGTCCCAGCGGATTCAATTCAGACATGCGGACACGTCGAATCGACCCCCGCCAAGGGGAAGTCGTAGGTAGTGGGATGGCCGCTTCCGTCTACTGGCGATCGCCGTACCCGGTTCAAGCGGCTCGGAGAACATTACGCATCTTCCAAGAGCGAGTCAACGTGACCTGCGTCTCGGTACATGGGGGCGGTAGGGGCTCACCGTGGGGTCGCCGTCCACCCAGTAGCGCCAGGGGTGCGCATCGCCGTCCCCGCCGTCACCGGCGACGCCCGTCCTCGGTCCGTTGCACACCTGGTCGGCGGGGACGGGGGTGCCGGTGAGGAGGTGGAGCGGGGCGGCTTCGGGGCCGCAGACGTCCGTACCGTCCAGGGAGCGGTCGATGCCCAGGGCGGTGGCGAGCCGGGCCGGGCCCTTGGCCAGTTCCCTGTCGTTGCGGGCGGAGAGCCGGCGCTCGCGGGCCAGCTCGGCGCCCTCCACGATCTCGCCGGCGCGGAGCAGCACCCCGCTCGCCCGGCCCTCGGGGCCGCAGACGAGGTTCATGCAGTGCCACATGCCGTAGGTGAAGTAGACGTAGGCGTGGCCGGGCGGGCCGAACATCACGCCGTTGCGGGCGGTGCGGCCGCGGAAGGCGTGGGAGCCGGGGTCGTTCGGGCCGTCGTACGCCTCGACCTCGGTGAGGCGGACGGTGATCGGGCCGTCGGGGGTGGTGCGCACCAGGAGGCGGCCGAGGAGGTCGGGGGCGACCTCCAGGACGGGACGGTCGAGGAACTCCCGGGGCAGTGGCGTACGGTCCGGTGGCGTGATCATGCCCTCCGAGGGTAGTGCAGCCGGGGTCGCCGTCATGGCGGAACCGGTCGGGGCCGGATCGCGTTTGTACGGGGCGAGGGCCCATTCGTAAGGGGAGAGTAAATGGCGTTCAAGAAGCTGCTCGCGAGCCTGGGGGCCGGTGGCGCCTCGGTGGAGACGGTGCTGACCGAGGTCAACGTGGTGCCCGGTGGCGTGGTGCAGGGCGAGGTCCACATCCAGGGCGGCTCCGTGAATCAGAACATCGAGGGGCTGTCGGTCGGTCTTCAGGCGAAGGTCGAGGTGGAGAGCGGCGACCAGGAGTACAAGCAGGACATCGAGTTCACGCGGGTGCGGCTCGGCGGTGCCTTCGAGCTGCAGGCGGGGGCGGTGCACGCGGTGCCGTTCGGTCTGGAGATCCCGTGGGAGACGCCCGTCACGATGATCGACGGGCAGGAGCTGCGCGGGATGCACATCGGGGTGACCACCGAGCTGCAGATCGCGCGTGCGGTGGACTCCTCCGACCTGGACCCGATCAACGTGCACCCGCTGCCCGCGCAGCAGGCGATCCTGGACGCCTTCATCCAGCTGGGCTTCCGCTTCAAGACCGCGGACATGGAGCGCGGTCACATCCGGGGCACCCGGCAGCGGCTGCCGTTCTACCAGGAGATCGAGTTCTACCCGCCGTCGCAGTACCGGGGTCTGAACCAGGTCGAGATCAGCTTCGTGGCCGACGAGCACGCCATGGACGTCGTCCTGGAGATGGACAAGAAGCCGGGCCTGTTCAGCCAGAGCTCCGACACCTTCCGCTCCTTCCAGGTGGGCTTGCACGACTTCCACACCACCGACTGGGCGGCGTACCTGAACCAGTGGCTGTCCGAGGTCGGCAGCAGGCGGAACTGGTTCTAGGCTCGGACGCACTGAACGGAATCGATCAGGAGGTACCGAGGTGACCGAGCTCAAGCGGCGGCCGCTCCCCCATGACTTCCATCCGCCCGTGCCGTCGTTCACGGTGACGAGTGAGGACATCGAGCCGGGCGGGGTGCTCAAGGGCGCCCAGGTCTACGCCGATGGGAACGTCTCGCCGGAGCTGAGCTGGGAGGGGTTCCCGGCGGAGACGAAGAGCTTCGCCGTGACCTGCTTCGACCCGGACGCGCCGACCGGCAGCGGGTTCTGGCACTGGGTGGTGTTCGACATCCCGGCCTCGGTGACATCGCTCCCGGCCGGCGCCGGCAGCGGAAAGTTCGACGGACTGCCCGAGGGCGCGATTCAGGCGCGCAACGACTACGGGACCAAGGACTTCGGCGGGGCCGCCCCGCCGCCCGGAGACGGCCCGCACCGCTACGTGTTCACGGTGTACGCCGTGGACCAGGAGAAACTCGGTCCGGACGCGGACGCCTCGCCGGCCTTCGTCGGCTTCAATCTGCGGTTCCACGCGCTGGCGCGCGCGCAGCTCGTCGGGGAGTACGAGAACCCCGCGCAGAGCTGACCGCCGCTTCGGTGTTTGCCCGCCCCTGGTCTTGGAAGTGATCAGGGGCGGGCGCTTTTTTATTGCGTTGTCCATCTCGGTGCGCCCGTCCAGAGTTGATCCACGTCCGCCGGGGGGTGGGCGGGCACACGGGAGGTGGGCTTGATGCGTGGCACCTTGGTCCTGAACGCGAGCTTCGAACCGCTGTCGACGGTGACGCTGAACCGTGCCGTCGTGCTGGTCCTCCAGGACAAGGCGGTCGTGGAGCAGGAGCACCCCGTCCTGCGGATGCGCGGCGCCGATGTGGACATACCCGCGCCCCGGGTGATCCGGCTGTGCAGATACGTACGGGTGCCGTTCCGAAGACAAGCACCATGGTCGAGGCGGGGTGTGCTGGTCAGGGACCGGCACCGGTGCGCGTACTGCGGGCGCTCCGCGAGCACGGTCGACCACGTGGTGCCGAGGGCGCAGGGTGGCGGGGACACCTGGCTGAACACGGTGGCGTCCTGCGCGGAGGACAATCACCGCAAGGCGGACCGGACTCCGGAGCAGGCGGGGATGCCGCTGCTGTGGCAGCCGTTCGAGCCGACGCCGGCGGACGCGATGCTGCTCGCGCTGGGGAACGAGGACTTCGACGCGCTGCCGGACTGGCTGGCGCTGCGGGCCGCGTAGAGCGGACGCACGAAGCCCGCGTGGACCGGACGTACGAAGCCGCGTGGAGCGGGCGTACGCAACGGTGGGGCCCGCCTTCCCTGAGGAGGCGGGCCCCACCGTTGCGTATGGCGTCAGTCGATGGGCGGGCGCTCGCGGCGGTCGGAGCCGGTGCCCTTGTTCTGCTGGGGTACGGAACTGCCGCCGCCTCCGCCGAAGTTGCCGAAGTTGCCCATGGCGCCGGAGAGGCCCTTGAGGGCGTCGCCGATCTCGCTGGGGACGATCCAGAGCTTGTTGGCGTCGCCCTCGGCGATCTTCGGGAGCATCTGGAGGTACTGGTAGGAGAGCAGCTTCTGGTCGGGGTCGCCCGCGTGGATGGCCTCGAAGACCGTGCGGACGGCTTGGGCCTCGCCCTCGGCGCGCAGGGCGGCGGCCTTGGCCTCACCCTCGGCGCGCAGGATCTGGGACTGCTTCTCGCCCTCGGCGGTGAGGATCGCGGCCTGGCGCGTTCCTTCGGCGGTGAGGATCGCGGCGCGCTTGTCGCGGTCGGCGCGCATCTGCTTCTCCATCGAGTCCTGGATGGAGGTGGGCGGCTCGATGGCCTTCAGCTCGACGCGGTTGACGCGGATGCCCCACTTGCCGGTGGCCTCGTCGAGGACGCCGCGCAGGGCCGCGTTGATCTCCTCGCGGGAGGTGAGGGTGCGCTCCAGGTCCATGCCGCCGATGATGTTGCGCAGCGTGGTGACGGTGAGCTGCTCGATCGCCTGGATGTAGCTGGCGACCTCGTAGGTGGCGGCCCGGGCGTCGGTCACCTGGTAGTAGATGACGGTGTCGATGTTGACGACCAGGTTGTCCTGGGTGATCACCGGCTGGGGCGGGAAGGGCACGACCTGCTCGCGGAGGTCGATGCGGTTGCGGATGGTGTCGATGAACGGGACCACGATGTTGAGGCCCGCGTTCAGGGTCCGCGTGTAGCGGCCGAAGCGCTCGACGATGGCGGCGCTGGCCTGTGGGATGACCTGGATTGTCTTGATCAGGGCGATGAAGACCAACACCACCAGAATGATCAGGACGATGATGACCGGTTCCATCGTGTTCCCCGTATCCCTCTCCGCTGTCGAAGATCTTGCTTGTCGAGTCTGTCAGACCGCTGCCCGACTCGGGGGCAGATGAATCAGATGACGAGCGCGGTGGCCCCCTCGATGTCCACGACGTCGACCTCCTGCCCGATCTCGTAGGCGCGTGAGGCGTCGAGGGCGCGGGCCGACCAGATCTCCCCGGCGAGCTTGACGCGGCCGCCGGAGGCGTCGACGCGTTCCAGGACGACCGCCTGTTTGCCCTTCAACGCGTCCACTCCGGTGGCGAGTTGGGGGCGCTGCCGGTCGTGGCGCAGGGCGATGGGGCGGACGACGGCGATGAGGGCGACGGAGACGATCACGAAGGTGAGCACCTGGATCACCACGCCGAAGCCGAGCCCCGCGGCGACGGCGGCGGCCACGGCTCCCACCGCGAACATGCCGAATTCGGGCATGGCGGTGATCACGAGGGGGATTCCGAGCGCCGCAGCGCCGACGAGCCACCACACCCATGCGCCGATGTCGTCCACGGGCTCATGGTAGGGCCGGTGGGCGGGCCGCCGACAGGGTGCGGACGGGGGCCGCCCGGATCAGGACGGATCGGGATCGGACCGGGAGCGGATCGGGCAGGGGCCGGGAACGGATCAGGACAGGGGCAGGCCGCGGGCGGTCCAGCGGTCGCCGGCCTGCTCCACGACGAGCGGGAGGCCGAAGCACAGCGAGAGATTGCGGGAGGTGAGTTCGAGCTCGATGGGGCCCGCGGTGAGGACCTTGCCCTGGCGGATCATCAGGACGTGGGTGAAGCCCGGGGCGATCTCCTCGACATGGTGGGTGACCATGATCATGGAGGGCGCGATGGGGTCGCGGGCCAGCCGGCCGAGGCGGCGGACCAGGTCCTCGCGGCCGCCGAGGTCGAGTCCGGCGGCGGGCTCGTCCAGGAGCAGCAGCTCGGGGTCGGTCATCAGGGCGCGGGCGATCAGGGTGCGCTTGCGCTCGCCCTCGGAGAGGGTGCCGAAGCGGCGGTCGAGGAAGTCGCTCATGCCGAGGCGGTCGAGGAAGGCGCGGGCGCGCTGCTCGTCGACGTCCTCGTACTCCTCGCGCCAGCCGGCGGTCATGCCGTAGGCGGCGGTGAGGACGGTCTGCAGGACGGTCTGGCTCTTGGAGATCTTCTCGGCCATGGCGATGCCGGCCACGCCGATGCGGGGGCGCAGTTCGAAGACGTCGACCTTGCCGAGGGTCTCGCCGAGGATGGTGGTGGTGCCCTTGGTGGGGAAGAGGTAGCTGGACGCGACGTTGAGGAGGGTGGTCTTGCCCGCGCCGTTCGGGCCGAGGATGACCCAGCGCTCGCCCTCCTTGACCGACCAGTCGACCTGGTCCACCAGAGCCCGGCCCTCACGGACCACGGATACGTCCTGAAGCTCCAGAACATCGCTCATGAGCGCGTTGTCTCCCCTTGCGTTGTGGCCGGTCTCGGCTGTCGCGTACGCCTGTGGCTCGGGCCGCCACGCCAATGGGCGCAGCCCATATGAAATCTACGCCACGAGTGTGGTGCTCCATTCCATCGGTCCGGTCCTTAGGGTGGGGGGATGCTCACGGAACCGCGTTCAGGACGCCTCGCCGCTTGGGGAAATGCCCTCTTGGCCGGACTTGTCTCCCCGGATGACGCCGTACTCGCCGTGGTGGGCGGGGACGCGGTGCACCGGGTCGAGGGGCTGCCGGGCGAGGAGGGCGTGGTGGGGCTCACGCTGGCGCTGGGCCGGCTGCGGGGGCTCGGGGTGACCGGTTTCCGGGTGGCGCTGCCCGCGCCGGGGCATCCGCTGGGGCTGAGCGGTCCGCCGGAGTTCAACGCGCGGGCGCTGGAGGCCGAGGAGGCGGTGGTCTGTTCCGGGGCGGCCTTCGGTCTGGTTCCAAAGGTGTACGAGGCGGGGCCCGAGGGTGACGTGCACACCGAGGTGGTCTGGCACGTCCTGCCGGTGCGGGAGGCGCCGCCCGCCGACGTGCCCTCGCTGGGCGAGGCGGAGCGGGAGCTCGCGGAGGCGCTGCGCGACGCGACGGAGGTGCTGACGCGGCTGGACGTGGCGGCGTCGGGTCCGGTGGCGGAGGCGGCGATCGACGCGTACCGGGCGCGGTCGGAGGCGCCTCGGCGGGCCGGGGTCCGGGTGACGGGCGGCCATGGGTACGAGGTGCTGGCGCCGGGGTATCCGCCGCGCGCGGTGCGGGTGCTGGAGCTGGCGGAGCGGATCGGGCTGCTGGTGTCCCTGGCGTACGGCGGCGGGCACGGGGGCGCGGTGAGCGCTTCGGAGATGGCGGCGCGGTCGGCGGCGCTGCGCCCGGTGGAGCGTACGGCCCGGCGGGCGCGGGTGGCGGCGTACAACTCGGTGGTGGAGGAGCGGGAGCGGCGCTGAGGCGTGTGCCCGCGCCGGGCCGGCCGGTTTTGTGGCAGACGCAGGGCCCCCGGTGGGGGTGCCGGGGGCCCTGCGGGTCTGTGGGGGCGCGTCAGCCGTTGATGCCCGTGTTGCCGAAGGCCGGGTTCAGCAGGCCGATGACGTTGACGGTGTTGCCGACGACGTTCACCGGGACGTGCACCGGCGCCTGGATGACGTTGCCGGAGACGACGCCCGGCGAGCCCGTGGCCGCACCGGAGGCGCCGCTGCTGGCGGAGGCCATGCCCGTGCCCGCCGCGATCAGTCCGCCGGCCACCATCGTCACGGCCGCGGCCTTCTTCAGGTTCTTCATGTCCAACCCCTCCTTGGCATTCGCCGCGGCGGTTCGCCGCGGCACGCACTGGAGAACGGCGGGGGGCGGACGAGGTTGCGCCGTCCGGGTGACATTCCCACGACGGTATGAATCTCGGATCGGACGGTGACCTTTCGGACCGCCGTTCGTAGGGCAGCCGTTGACCGCGTTTCAGCCGGTCACACCATGGCGTACCGCCCAGAGCGCGGCCTGGGTGCGGTCGGCCAGGTCGAGTTTCATCAGGATGTTGGAGACGTGCGTCTTGACGGTCTTCTCGGAGAGCACGAGGGCGCGGGCGATCTCCCGGTTGGAGCGTCCGTCGGCTATCAGGCCGAGCACCTCGCGCTCCCGGTCGGTGAGTGAACCTCCCCTGCCCTGGCCGGGGTTGGCCTCCTCCTGGGAGAGCAGCGCGTCGGCGACCTCGGCCTGGAGCAGGACGTGCCCGGCGTGCACGGAGCGGATGGCGGCGGCGAGGGCGTCGGGGTCCACGTCCTTGTAGACGTACCCGGCGGCGCCCGCGCGCAGGGCGGGGACGACCGTACGCCGCTCGGTGAAGCTGGTGACGATCAACACCCGGGCGGGGTTGGCCAGTTCGCGGAGCCGGCGCAGCGCCTCGATGCCGTCGGTGCCCGGCATCTTGACGTCCATGAGGACGATCTCGGGGCGCAGCTCCTCGGCCAGGGCGACCCCTTCGGCGCCGTCGGCCGCCTCGCCGACGACCTCGATGTCGTCCTGCACCTCCAGGAAGGTGCGCAGGCCCCGGCGTACGACCTGGTGGTCGTCGACGAGGAGCACCTTGATCGGGTCAGCCACCGGGCACCTCCATCTCGATCGCGGTGCCCTTGCCGGGCGCCGATTCCACGGTCAGCGTGCCGCCGACCCCGCTCGCGCGGTCCCGCATGGAGACCAGTCCCAGATGGCGTCCGGCGCGGCGGACGGCCGTGGGGTCGAAGCCCTCGCCGTCGTCGGTGACGCGCAGGACGGCGCCGTTGCCGCGCCGGGCCATGCTCACGTCGACGTGCGCGGCGCCGGAGTGGCGCAGGGCGTTGTGCAGGGCCTCCTGGGCGACCCGGAGCAGGGCCTCCTCCTGGGCGGCGGGCAGGGCGCGGATGCCGTGCCCGGCGAAGGTGACGCGGGCGCTGTGGGCGCGGTCGAGGACCTGGACCTGGGTGCGCAGGGTGGCGACGAGACCGTCCTCGTCGAGGGCGGCGGGGCGCAACTCGACGACGGCGGCGCGCAGTTCGTCGGCCGCCTCGGCGGCGAGGGCGGCGACCTGGTGCAACTCCTCCTTGGCGCGGGCGGGGTCGCGGTCCACGAGGGCGGTGGCGGCCTGCGCGGTCAGGCGGAGCGAGAACAGCTTCTGGCTGACGGCGTCGTGGAGTTCGTGGGCGAGGCGGGAGCGTTCCTCGGCGATGGTCAGCTCGCGACTGCGTTCGTAGAGGCGGGCGTTGGTGAGGGCGATGGCGGCGTGCTGGGCGAGGATGCCGAGCAGATCCTCGTCCTCGGCGGTGAATCCGCAACTGCCCTCTGGCTTCTGACAGTTCTTGTTGGCGAGGAAGAGGGCACCGATGACCTCGTCGCCGTCGCGGATGGGCAGGCCGAGGAAGTCGGCCAGTTCGGGGTGGGCCTCGGGCCAGCCCTCGAACCGGGGGTCCTGCCGCAGGTCCGCCAGCCGCTCGGGGCGGGCCTCGCGCAGCATCGCCGCGAGCACGCCGTGCTGCCGGGGCAGCGGCCCGATCGCCTTCCACTGTTCGTCGCCGACCCCGTCCACGACGAACTGTGCGAAGCCGCCGTGGTCGTCGGGGACGCCGAGGGCGGCGTACTGGGCGTCGAGCAGCTCACGCGCGGAGGCCACGATCGTCTTGAGGACGTCGCGCACCTCCAGGTGTCTGCTCATGGCCAGCAGCGCGGAACTCACCGCGCCGAGGCCGGACCGGGGGCCGTGACTCATGTCCTCACGGTACCGGCGGGGCGGGAGGGGGCGGATCGGCCCGGTGGCCCGCCGTGCGGGCCGGTGGACGTAGGGCCGGGGGCCTAGGCCACCCGGTCCGGTCGCCGGTGGGGCCCGGGACGTACGGCGAAGGAACCGCGTGGGTCGGGGCTGCGGGCGGAGGTGGGCGGGGGCGGGCCGTTCCTAGGTTGAGGTCACCGCCCGCCGGGGCGGTCTGGTGTGACCCAAGGGGATGGTGAGGATGGCTGTCGCGATCATCACGGGGGCGTCGAAGGGGCTGGGCCGGGCGCTGGCGGACGCGCTGGCCGCGCGGGGCTGGGATCTGGTGCTCGACGCCCGGGGCGAGGGGGCGCTGAAGGAGGCCGCCGGGGCGGTCGCCGGGCACGGGACGCGGGTGGTGGCGCTGCCCGGGGACGTCACGGACGCCGGGCACCGGGCGGAACTGGTGGCGGCGGCGCGCCGGCTGGGCGGGGTGGACCTGCTGGTGCACAACGCGAGCGCGCTGGGCGCCGAGCCTCTGCTGCCGCTGGCCGAGCTGCCGCTCGACGGGTTCCGGCGGGCGCTGGAGGTGAACGCGGTCGCCGCGCTGGGCCTGGTCCAGGAGGCGCTGCCGGCGTTGCGCGCGTCGGCGGTGGGCGCCGTGATCACGATGGGCTCGGACGCGGCGGTGGAGGCGTACCCCGCCTGGGGCGGCTACGGCGCCTCGAAGGCGGCCCTCGGCCTGCTCGCCGGCGTGCTCGGCGCGGAGGAGCCGGGGCTGCGGGTGTGGGCGGTGGACCCGGGCGACATGGCGACCGCGCTGTACGAGGCGGCCGTACCCCTGGACGACGCTCCGCGCCCCGCGCCGGAGACGGTGGTGCCGGCGTTCCTGCGGCTGCTGGAGGACCGGCCGGTGAGCGGGCGGTACACCGCGGCCGCGCTGCTGGAGCGGGGATGAGGACGGCCGGGGGCCTGCCGTGGGGGAAGGTGCCCGGCGAGTTGTCGGCGCGGGTCCCCGCCGAGCGGCGCGGGCCCGGGCGCGGCCGGGATTCCGTACGGCTGCTGGTGTCGCACGGTACGGAGGTGTCGCACCACGGGTTCCGGGAGCTGCCCCGGCTGCTGCGGGCGGGTGACGTGCTGGTGGTGAACACCTCGGCCACGCTGGCGGCGGCGGTGGACGGGCGGATCGGGGCGACGCCGGTGGTGGTGCACTTCTCGACCTGCGGGGACGACGGGCGGTGGGCCGTCGAGGTGCGGGAGCCGGACGGGCGCGGTACAACGCGCGCGCGGGCGGGCGGGCCCGCACAGACAGAGGTGCGGCTGCCGGGCGGGGCACGGCTGGTCCTGGAGGAGCCGCTGTCCCGGGACGGGGGCGGAAACGGGGACGGGACCGGGCACGGGCGCGGCGGGCGGCTGTGGTGGGCGCGGGTGGCGGGGGCGCCGGTGGACCGGGTGCTGAGCGAGCACGGCCGTCCCATCCGTTACTCCTATACAGAGAGGGACCAGCCGCTCGCGGCGTATCAGACGGTGTTCGCGCTGCCGTCGCCCGACGGGGCGGGGAGTGCGGAAATGCCGAGCGCGGCGCGGCCGTTCACGGCGCGCGGGGTGGCGGAGCTGGTGAGCCGGGGGGTGTGGCTGGCGCCGGTGACACTGCACACGGGGGTGGCGTCGGCGGAGGCGCACGAGCCGCCGTATCCGGAGCGGTTCGCGGTGCCGGAGGCGTCGGCGCGACTGATCGGGGCGGCGCGGGCCGGGCGCGGCCGGGTCATCGCGGTGGGGACGACGGCGGTGCGGGCCGTGGAGTCGGCGGTGGGGCCCGACGGGGTGGTGCGGGCGGCCGGCGGCTGGACGGATCTGGTGGTCACCCCCGAGCGCGGGGTGCGGGTCGTGGACGGGCTGCTGACCGGGCTGCACGAGCCGCAGGCCTCGCATCTGCTGATGCTGCGGGCCGTGGCGGGGCGGGCGGCGGTGGACCGGGCGTACGCGGAGGCGGTGCGCGAGCGGTACCTCTGGCACGAGTTCGGGGACGTGCATCTCCTCCTGCCCCACGAGGTCCCCCGCTAGGTCCCCCACGAGGTCCCCCGCGAGGCTCACGAATGAGTGCTTACGCAAAGCACCCCGCCGGCGACGGCGAGTGAGAAGGGGGCGTTACCGGTGTGAGCCCTCGCATAGGGCGCACATCACGTACGAACGGACATAGGAGACAAGGCATCCCACGGCGAACGGGACGGATGCTCTAATCTGTCCCGATTTGTCCTTACCTGATCCACTATGCAGGGTCGTACGTCACATCGTTGCCATGGCATTTTGCGGCCGCTAAGAATTGCTCTCGTCGCTCAGCGCCGCGGGTTCGCCCCGCGGCGTTCGTGCGGGAGGAGCCGATTCCTCCGGCGGACGCAGGAGCGACCTCCGCGCTAACTCAAAGAGGTCCATCAGCCATGCCCAAGAATTTCCTCGACACCGATCGTCTCAGTCGTTCCATGAACAAGCTCGGCACCTTCGCCACGGCCAAGGTGGGCAAGTTCAACGCGCTCGACAAGCAGCGCAAGATCGCGGTCGCCGGTGTGAGCACCCTCGGTGCCGCCGCCATCGCCTTCGCCGCCGTCCCCGGTGGCAGCACGGCCGTCGCCTCCGGCGTCCCGGCCGCGCACACCCAGGTCGCCGCCGAGCACACCCAGGTCCAGGACCTGAAGAGCACGTTCACCGACCCGGCCGCCAACCAGCAGGTCAAGCTCGACGCGATCGCCGCCAAGGCGAAGGCCGAGGCCGCCGCTGCCGCCAAGCAGCGCTCCGCCGACGCCGCCGCGAAGAAGAAGGCCGCCGACGACGCCGCCCGCAAGGCCGCCGCCGCCCGCTCCGCCAAGAAGGCCGCGAGCCGCTCCGCCGAGCGCCCGCAGATGGAGACGGTCGCCGCGCGCACCTACGCGAACAACCTCGACGGGTGGATCCGCCACTCGCTCGACATCATGCACTCCAAGGGCATCCCGGGCAGCTACAGCGGCCTGCACCGCAACATCATGCGTGAGTCCTCCGGCAA
This sequence comes from Streptomyces sp. NPDC005435, assembly GCF_040703155.1. Lineage (NCBI taxonomy): Bacteria > Bacillati > Actinomycetota > Actinomycetes > Kitasatosporales > Streptomycetaceae > Streptomyces > Streptomyces sp. NPDC005435. The sequence continues at coordinate 224,686 of NZ_JBEXEQ010000013.1, read as the reverse complement.
CCCGCGTGCCATCAACAACTGGGACATCAACGCGATCAACGGCATCCCCTCCAAGGGCCTGCTCCAGGTGATCCCGCCGACCTTCGCCACGTACCACGTCTCCGGCACCTCGTGGAACATCTACGACCCGGTCGCGAACATCACCGCCGCCGCCAACTACGCGGCGCACCGGTACGGCACGATCGACAACGTCAACAGCGCGTACTGAGGCCTGCGCGGACCTCTGAGACGACGCGTGAAGGGCGGCACCCCGGTGGGGTGCCGCCCTTCATGTGTGGTCCGGGGTGCTGCGTCCCGGGCCGCTACTTGCGCATGACCTCGGGCTCGTGCCGGCGCAGGAAGCGCGAGACGAGGAAGCCGCACAGCACGCCGAGCGCGATCAGCGCCAGCATGTCCAGCGTCCAGGCCCCCGCCGTGTGGTTCCACAGCGGGTCCGTGCTGGTCGGGTCGTCGGTGTTCGGCGCGATGTTGTTGAAGTCCAGCGTGGCGCCCGCGGCACCCACCGCCCAGCGCGAGGGCATCAGGTACGAGAACTCGTTCACACCCGGTGTGCCGTGCAGGGCGAACAGGCAGCCGGTGAACACCACCTGGACGATCGCGAACATCACCAGCAGCGGCATGGTCTTCTCGGAGGTCTTCACCAGCGAGGAGATCACCAGGCCGAACATCATCGAGGCGAAGCCCAGCGCCATGATCGGCAGGCACAGCTCAAGGAGCGTCGAGCCGCCGAGCACCACGCCGCGGTCGGGGATCTCCCGGCTGGAGAGGCCGATCAGGGCCACCATCAGGCCCTGCAGCACCGTGACCGCGCCGAGCACGACCACCTTGGACATCAGATAGGCCGAGCGGGACAGGCCGGTCGCGCGTTCGCGCTCGTAGATCACCCGTTCCTTGATCAGCTCACGGACCGAGTTCGCCGAGCCCGCGAAACAGGCGCCCACGGCGAGGATCAGCAGCACCGTCGTCGCCGTGCTGTTCGGGATGTGGATGCCGGTCTTGGGATCGACCGGGTTCACCAGCAGGTCCTTGCTGTGGTCGATCAGCAGGCTGACGGCGCCGATCACCGCGGGCAGCAGCACCGTCAGGGCCAGGAAGCCCTTGTCGGAGGCGATGACCGAGACGTACCGCCGGATCAGCGTCAGCAGCTGGGAGCCCCAGCTCTGCGGCTTGGCCTTCTTGGTGGCCTTGGACGCGGCGACGGCCACCGACTGCGGGGCGACCGCGTCGATGTCGGCGGCGTACATCTGGTAGTGCTGCGAGCCCTTCCAGCGGCCCGCCCAGTCGTAGTCGCGGTAGTTCTCGAAGGCGGAGAAGACGTCGGCCCAGCTGTCGTAGCCGAAGAAGTTCAGCGCCTCCTCCGGCGGGCCGAAGTAGGCCACCGAGCCGCCCGGCGCCATCACCAGGAGCTTGTCGCACAGCGCCAGCTCGGCCACCGAGTGGGTGACGACCAGGACGGTACGGCCGTCGTCGGCCAGACCGCGCAGCAGCTGCATGACGTCGCGGTCCATGCCCGGGTCCAGGCCCGAGGTCGGCTCGTCCAGGAAGATCAGCGACGGCTTGGTCAGCAGCTCCAGGGCCACCGAGACGCGCTTGCGCTGGCCGCCGGAGAGCGAGGTGACCTTCTTGTTCTTGTGCACGTCCAGCTTCAGCTCGCGCAGCACCTCGTCGATGCGGGCGTCGCGCTCGGCGGGCGTGGTGTCGGCCGGGAAGCGCAGCTTGGCCGCGTACTTCAGGGCCTTCCGGACGGTCAGCTCCTTGTGCAGGATGTCGTCCTGCGGGACCAGACCGATGCGCTGGCGCAGCTCGGCGAACTGCTTGTAGAGGTTACGGCTGTCGTACAGCACCTCGCCCTCGTTGGCGGGCCGGTAGCCGGTCAGCGCCTTGAGCAGCGTGGACTTGCCGGAGCCCGACGGGCCGATGACCGCGATCAGCGACTTCTCCGGGGCGCCGAAGGACACGTCCTTCAGGATCTGCTTGCCGCCCTCGACCGTCACGGTGAGGTGGCGGGCCGAGAAGGAGACCTCACCGGTGTCGACGAACTCCTCGAGGCGGTCGCCGACGATCCGGAACGTGGAGTGGCCGACACCGACGATGTCGTCCGGGCCGAGCAGCGCGGTGCCGCCCTTGGCGATCGGCTGGCCGTTGACGAACGTGCCGTTGTGCGAGCCGAGGTCGCGGATCTCGAAGCGGCCGTCGGGCGTCGACTGGAACTCGGCGTGGTGCCGGGAGACCTGGAGGTCGGAGACCACCAGCTCGTTGTCCAGCGAGCGGCCGATGCGCATGACGCGGCCGAGCGCGAACTGGTGGAACGTGGTCGGGCTGCGGTCGCCGTAGACCGGCTCGGCGGGGATCGGGCCGGCGGACGCCGACGCCGGGTCGGGGGCGGGGTGTTGGTGCGGGATCGGCGTGCCCTGCCAGTCCGGATCGCCCCCCGGGTGCCCCTGCGGGGCCTGCTGCGGGCCCTGGCCCCAGGCGCCCGCGCCCTGTGCGGCGTACGGCGTTCCCTGCTGCACCTGCGGCACCGCCTGCGTCGGCATCGCGTGGTGGGCCTGGTGCGGCTGCTGGGCCTGCTGTCCCCCCGAGAGGTTCACGCGCGGGCCGTCGGTCGCGTTGCCGAGATGCACCGCCGCACCGGCCCCCAGCTGCGCCTGGCTGATCCGACGGCCCTGCACGAAGGTGCCGTTGGTGCTGCCGTGGTCCTCGATGACCCAGCCCTGGCCGTCGAAACGGACCGTGGCGTGCCGCCAGGAGACCCTGGCGTCGTCGAAGACGATGTCGCCCCGCGGATCACGTCCGAGGGCGTAGGACCTGGACGGATCGAGCGTCCAGGTCCGGCCGTTTGATTCCAGTACGAGTTCCGGCACTCCATGCCCCACTGAGTTGTCCCCCGAATTACCCCCGACACAGGGAGTTTAGGGATGTCGAACATCGTGGGGAACTATTCCAGGCGGAGGGCTGTCGTCCCAATCCGGTCCGGGTGCCGTGTGCTTGAGTGCGCCCCGGCTCGCGCCGTTGACGGGGTGGAAATCGGGCCGGAGAGTGGAAATCCCCTCGCGGGGGACGGGTTGCCTCCGGCGGCTCGCGGGCGGCTCGGGGCGGATCGGGGGCTGGCATGGGGTCTGCGGGTGCGCTGCGGGGGCCTTCTTCGCGTTCGTTGCCCTGGGGGGACGCCGTTCTTTCCGCGGTCGCGGGGGCCGGATGGGCGATCGTGGGGATGGGGGGTACGGCGGCGCTCGGGCTGCATCTCGTCGGGGCGGATGCCCGGGGGTCGCTGGGGGCGCTGACGGCCGCCGTCGTGGCGCTCGCGGTGAGGGGTTCCGTCACGCCGTCCGTCGACGTGTCCGCCTTCGGGATGAAGGGCGCCGAGGCTCATGTCGCCTTCCAGGCAACGCCGTTGGGGGTGAGTCTGGTGGGGGCGCTGTTGCTGGGGTGGTTCTTCCTGCGGTCCCTGCGGGTGGCGGGGGTTCGGGTCACCTGGGGTGAACTGCTGGTGCGGGCCGGTGTGTTGACCGTGCTGTTCGCCATCGGGGTCGGGGGGCTGGCCTGGGTGGGGCGGGGGGTTGTCACGCTCGACGGGGGTGCGCTGGGGCTGCGCCGCGTTTCGGGGGGTGGGGGGTGGCTCGGGGGGCTGGTCTCGGACCGGATGGGGGATCTGGTGCACGCCCAGGTCGCCGTCCGGTTCGCCGTGGACTTCGGGGGCACGGTGGTGGGTGGGCTGGTGTGGTGTGCCGGGGTTCTGGCCATCGGCTTGCTCGCTTCTCGCCGTACGCCGTTGCCTTGGGGGTGGGACGGGGTGCGGGCCGCCGTTTCGGCGGTCGTCGGTGTGTTGCTGGTGGCGGTGGTGGCGGGGCTCGCGGCCGCCGTGTACGCCGCGGTCGGGGACGATCATCCGCGGCGTATCGCCGGTGCGGCTCTGCTGGGCGCGCCCAACGGGGCTTGGCTCGCTGTGCCGTTGGGGTTGTTCGTTCCCTGGGACGGCGGGGCTACGGGTGTGCTGCGGATGGTGCTTCCGCATCCCGTCGACCGGTTTCTCACCGACTCCCCCGGACAGGCCGTCACCGTGGGGCGGCTGGCCGAGCTGGACGGTCGGGTGTGGCTGCTCGCCGTGGGGGCGGCGCTGTTGATGCTGACGGCGGGGGTGCTGACCGCCGTGCGTACTCCGGTGGGGACGCGGCGGCTGGCCCTGTCGTGCGGGGTTCGGCTTGGGGTGGCTACGGCTGTGGTCCTGCCGGTTCTTGTGTGGCTCACCGGTACGTCGGTGGACGCGTCTCTGTCTGTGCTGGGTTTCGATGCCTTCGGTACGGGGGTGGAGTTGCGGGGGCGGGTGGGGGTGGCTGTGTTGGTGGGGGGTGTGTCGGGGTTGGTTGCGGGGGTTTTGGGGGCGGGGGTTGTGCGGGTGGGGGGCCGGCGGGGGGAGCCGGAGACGGGCGAGGCTGTGGGGGTGGTGTGTGGGACGGCTCGGTACGGGCCCTACTCGCCGGGGCGGCCCTATCGGGCGCCCAACCCCGACACGAATCCGTATCTGCGGTTGCCCGAAGTGCCGGGGGCGCGTGGGGGTGACGTGTCCGGGGCGCCTACCGTTGCCAGTCCTGCGCTGCCGCCTCCGCCTCCGCTTCCGCCTCGGCGTCGGGCCCGGGGGGCGTCCGATCAGCCTCCGCCGCCTTCTCCGCCTTCGCCGCCTTCTCCGCCTCGGATGCCGGGTGGCTGACGCGCCTGCGGTTTGGGGTGGGGCGGGGCCGCGGCGGGGGGTGTCCGTCCTCGGTCCGGCGCGCTGTTTGCTCACACAGGCGTCCTGGGTTTTCGCCGGCCGCTGCGGGCGGACACCCCCCGCCGCGTCCCCTCACCGCCGTACGCGGCTGCGGCGCCGTCTTGCGAGGGGGGGGTGGCTTCTGTCGCGGGTCTCGTGCCGGGCGTGGTCGCTTCTCTACGGGGCGGTGGGGCTCAGGTGTTCGGGGTCAGGCGTCTGCGGGCTGCCTGCAGGTGGTCGTTGTAGTCCGGGGCGAACAGGGCGGGGAGTGTCTTGTCCAGGGTTCCGGAGATTCGGTGGATCGGGGCCCACACCGCCGGGTCGTCACCGTGCGGCTCAGGTCCGTCATCTGCAGCCTCTCCAGCCAGTGCGACAGCACCAGTGCCTCGTCGCCGGTGAGCTTGATCGTCACGTCGTTGTCGCCCGGGCACTCCCCTACGGCCCGGCCTGATCGACGAGACACACCCTAGGGGCGCCGGGCGGTCCGGTAGGTGGACCCGGAGGCGGGAGGCACCGGGTGCCGGATACGGTGGGGGGACCATGAGCGCTACGCAGAACGCCGCTTCGCAGGCTGTTGATGACCCGACTCTGCTGGTGAAGATATTCGGGAAGGACCGGCCCGGGATCACGGCTGGGTTGTTTGACACCTTGGCCGCTTTCCGGGTCGACGTCGTCGATATCGAGCAGGTTGTCACTCGGGGGCGGCTGGTGCTGTGCGCCTTGGTGTCGGCGCCGCCTGCGGGGCTGGAGGGGGATCTTCGGGCCACTGTGCACAGCTGGGCCGAGTCGATGAAGATGCAGGCCGAGATCATTTCGGGGCACGGGGACAACCGGCCTCGGGGGGTCGGGCGGTCACTCGTGACCGTGCTGGGGCATCCGCTGACCGCTGAGTCCACGGCTGCCATCGCCGCCCGGATAGCCAAGGCCGGGGGCAACATCGACCGTATTTTCCGGCTTGCCAAGTACCCGGTCACGGCCGTGGAGTTCGCCGTTTCCGGTGTGGAGACCGGGTCGCTGCGCAGTGCGCTGGCCGCGAGCGCCTCGGCACTCGGTGTCGACATCGCCGTCGTGTCGGCGGGGCTGCACCGGCGGGCGCAGCGGCTCGTGGTCATGGATGTGGACTCCACGCTGATCCAGGACGAGGTCATCGAGCTGTTCGCGGCGCACGCGGGCTGTGAGGCCGAGGTCGCCGAGGTGACCGCCGCCGCGATGCGTGGGGAGCTGGACTTCGAGCAGTCGCTGCACGCCCGGGTCGCGCTGCTGAAGGGGCTGGACGCCTCCGTCGTGGACAAGGTGCGGGATCAGGTGCGGCTCACGCCCGGGGCGCGGACCTTGATCCGGACGCTGAAGCGGCTCGGTTATCAGGTCGGGGTCGTCTCCGGCGGGTTCACGCAGGTCACCGACGATCTCAAGGAGCGGCTGGGGCTGGACTTCGCCCAGGCCAACACGCTGGAGATCGAGGACGGCAGGCTCACCGGGCGGGTCACCGGGGAGATCGTGGACCGGGCGGGCAAGGCGCGGCTGCTGCGCCGGTTCGCCGCCGAGGCCGGGGTGCCGCTGGCGCAGACCGTGGCCATCGGTGACGGGGCCAACGACCTCGACATGCTGAACGCCGCCGGACTCGGTGTCGCCTTCAACGCCAAGCCGGTCGTCCGCGAGGCCGCCCACACCGCCGTGAACGTCCCCTTCCTCGACACCGTCCTCTACCTGCTCGGCATCACCCGTGAAGAGGTCGAGGCCGCCGAGACCCACGACGAGGACTGACAACGGACGGAGGGCCCGGCGCCGCTTGCGGTGCCGGGCCCTCCGTCCGTTCTTCACTCCGACGGGGTCCAGTACTCGGTCAGCGTCGCCTTGCCCGGCTCCAGGTTCTTCCAGTCGCCGTCGTACGACAGCACCGCGAAGGCGGCGGCCGGGAAGCCCCGGCGGTTCATGCGCTCGCGGGCGTCGCCCTCGGTGGAGCCGGCCAGGATGTCGGCGAGGTGGTGGATTCCGGGGTTGTGGCCGATGAGGATCACCGTGCGCACGTCGTCCGGGGTCTCGTTGAGCACGGCGATCAGCTCGCCGGGTGAGGCGTCGTAGACCCGGTCCTCGTAGACCGTCCTCGGGCGGTGTTCCAGCTCGTGGACGGCGAGCTTCCACGTCTCGCGGGTCCGCACGGCGGTGGAGCAGACGGCCAGGTCGAAGGCGAGGCCGGTGCCGGCCAGTCTGCTGCCCGCGACCGTGGCATCCGTACGGCCCCGCTCGGCCAGCGGGCGCTCATGGTCGGAAACCTCGGGCCAGTCGGCTTTCGCATGGCGGAAGAGGACGATCCTGCGGGGTTCAGCGACGCTCATGGCACCCAGCTTCGCACGAAAGATGCGCCCTGGCGCAGGGAGTTGACATGCGGATTCACCATATGAGCGAGGGTCTCGCACACCGTGGGCTCACCGTACGAGGAGTGCGCGTATCTGTTCGATCAGGTGGGCGAGCATGGGGGCGTCGGTGGCCGCGTGGGCCTCGGACGGGTTCAGGATCAGCGCGAGCAGGGCGGTGAAGGCCAGCACGGGCAGGGCCAGGGCCCACCAGGGCAGCCGGGTGCCGTCGACGCCCGTGGTCGCCGGGTGCGTCCGGGGATGGGTGCGGACGGACATGGTCGCCTCCGTCGGTCTTCGAAGCGGGTGCCGCGACCCTGCGTCGCGGCACACTTCGAAGTTACGGAATCACCGTCCGTGGGCCTATCCGGAGATCCACCCACTTCACCCTGAGACTCGTCCCCTAGGGGATGGGGGGACAGCCCCCGCCCGGGGTGGGGGTCAGGGCGAGGCGATCGTCGCGATGACGGCGATGATCACGAAGACGGCGAGGAACGAGCCGAAGACGAGGAGCATCTTCTTCTGGCCGTTCTTCGGGTTGGGGTCGAGCACAGGCTGCATGGCGTCAGTCTCGCACCCTTCGTCCGGTACGGGTCCGGCGGGGGCGGCTCAGCGGGCCGCCTCGTCCTCCACCGTGCGGTCGCGGCCCGCGAGGACGCCGACGACCATCTGCGGCACCATGAGGCCCGCCATGAGCGCGAGGGGCACGCCCCAGCCGCCGCTGCGCTGGTAGAGCACGCCGACCAGCAGCGGGCCCGGGATCGAGATCAGATAGCCGGTGCTCTGCGCGAACGCCGACAGCTGGGCCACGCCCGGACCGCTGCGCGCCCGCATGCCGACCATGGTCAGCGCGAGCGGGAACGCGCAGTTGGAGACGCCGAGCAGCAGGGCCCACGCCCAGGCGCCGGCGGCGGGCGCGAGGTAGAGACCGGCGTAGCCCGCGAGGCCGCACGCGCCGAGCGTCAGCACGATGGGGCCCTGGTGGGGCAGCCGGGCGGCGACCCTCGGGATGACGAAGGCCAGCGGTACGCCCATCACCATGGTGACCGCGAGCAGGACACCCGCCGTGCTCGCCGGTACGCCCGCGTCCCGGAAGATCTGCGGCATCCAGCCCATGGTGATGTACGCGCCGGTCGCCTGGAGGCCGAAGAAGACGGCCAGCGCCCAGGCGGTACGGCTGCGGGTGATGCGGAGGGGCGCCTGGTGCGCCGCGGGGTCCGGCACCTTGGGGGCGGCTCCCCCGGCGGCGCCCGCACCCGCACGCGCACCCGCGCCTTCCTCCCGCTTCCGTACCAGCGGCAGCCACGGCAGGATCGCCGCCCCCGCCAGGGCCGCCCAGATCGCGAGGCCCGGCTGCCAGCCGCCGAGCGCGTGGGCCAGCGGGACGGCGACCGCCGCCGCCACCGCCGTGCCCGCGGCGAGCGCCATGGAGTACAGGCCCGTCATGGAGCCCACGCGGTCCGGGAACCAGCGCTTGACGATGACCGGCATCAGGACGTTGCTGACGGCGATGCCCATGAGGGCCAGCGCGCTGGCGGCGAGGAAGCCGGGGGTGCTGCCGGCGTAGGGGCGTATCAGGAGCCCCGCGGTGATGGCGGTCATGCCCGCGCAGACCACCGCGCCCAGGCCGAAGCGGCGGGCGAGGCGGGGCGCGGTGGCGCCGAAGACCGCGAAGCAGAGCGGGGGAACCGAGGTCAGCAGGCCCGCCACGCTGCCGCTCATGCCGAGCCCGTCGCGGACCTCCTCCAGGAGGGCGCCGAGGCTGGTGATGGCCGGGCGGAGGTTCAGCGCCGACAGGACGATGCCGACGACCAGCAGTCGCGTCATCCACGCGCGCGGGGACGCCGTTTCCTGCCCGTCCTTGCCCCGTTCGTCCGTACCGCGCGCGGTGCGCGGCTCTTCCGTACGGGCGGCCACGGTCCCGGTCTCTTCACTCGCCATGAGGCCCATCATAGAATCATGGGATGATTGGTTGTCCATCCCCGGAGCGGCCGCACCCCGCGTTCGCGTGCGAAGGTGTGCCATGCCCCTGAGTCACCCCCGACGTTCGGCGCTGTCCGAGCAGGTCATCGCCGAGCTGCGGAATCAGATCGCCTCCGGCGAGTGGCCGGTCGGATCGCGCATCCCCACCGAGCCCGAGCTGGTCGAGCAGCTGGGCGTCGCCCGCAACACCGTCCGCGAGGCGGTGCGCGCGCTCGCGCACAACGGTCTGCTGGACATCCGCCAGGGCTCCGGCACGTACGTCGTGGCGACGAGCGAGCTGGCCGGTGTGATGCAGCGCAGGTTCGCGGACGCCGACCCCCGGCACATCGCGGAGCTGCGGTCCACGCTGGAGTCGGCGGCGGCGCGCAAGGCGGCCGAGCGGCGCACCGAGAAGGACCTCAAGCAGCTGGACGCGCTCCTGGGCAGGCGCGAGGAGGCGTGGGAGGCCGGGGAGGCGGAGGCGTTCGTGGCGGCCGACGCGACCTTCCATCTGGCCGTGGTGGCGGCCTCGCACAACGACGTCATGACGGCGATGTACGCCGACCTCGGCGAGGTGCTGCGCGACTGGCTGCGCGCGGACGTGGGCGACGGGCTCACCCCCGAGACGCACATGGACCACGCCCGTCTGGTGGACGCGATCCGCGCCGGCGACGCGGAACTGGCCGCCATGGAGGCCGCCAGCTATCCGTTCCTGTGCCGCGCGGGCCGGCTCAGCGCACCTTCTGGTGGCTGATCCACACCGAGCGGATCTCCTTCCAGCAGCGCCCCGTCAGCTTGACCGTCATGGCCGCGTCGGTGTCCACCGGCGCGCTGTCGGTGTCGATGTCCCACCAGCGGGCGCACTCGATGTGCAGCCGGACCCGGTCGGTGTCCACGTAGGGGTTGTGGCAGTACGCGACCACGTGCGAGCCCTCGACGGCCGTACGGCAGGCCGCGCCGAAGAGGCTGGGGGCGGGCGCGGAGTCGTCCGCGCGCGCGGGCGCGAGCGCGGCGGAGGGCAGGGACAGGACGAGGGCCAGGGCCGCGGTCACCGGGGCCAGGCTGCGGGACAGGCGCACAAGGGAACCTCCTCGGCCGGGCTGCGGAGGGGCGGGCGGGACAACGCCTGCTTCGAGCGTGCGGCGCGGGGGGCGGTACGGCCCGGCAGGTGAGCCGAAAGAGTGACGCGGCTCGGGCGGGCGGACGTACCGCTTACGGGTGACGGCCCCTACGGCGCCCCGACCGGTCCCCTACGGCACGCAAGCCGCACCCCTACGGCACGTAAGTCTCCCCCCTACGGGACGAGGCCCGCACCCCTTCCGGGATGCGGGCCTCGCGGTACAGCCAGGGCGCGGATGCGGCTCAGGCGCCGATCGCGTGCAGACCGCCGTCGACGTGGATGATCTCGCCCGTGGTCTTCGGGAACCAGTCGCTCAGCAGCGCGACGATGCCGCGGCCGGCCGGCTCCGGGTCCTTCAGGTCCCACTCCAGCGGGGAGCGGGAGTCCCACACGGCGGCCAGGTCGGAGAAGCCCGGGATGGACTTCGCGGCCATGGAGCCGAGCGGACCGGCGGAGATGAGGTTGCAGCGGATGTTCTGCTTGCCCAGGTCGCGCGCCATGTAGCGGCTGGTGGCCTCCAGGGCGGCCTTGGCCGGGCCCATCCAGTCGTACTGCGGCCAGGCGTACTGCGCGTCGAAGGTGAGGCCGACGACGGAGCCGCCGTTCTGCATCAGCGGCAGGCAGGCCATGGTCAGCGACTTCAGGGAGAAGGCGGAGACGTGCATGGCGGTGGCGACCGACTCGAACGGGGTGTTCAGGAAGTTGCCGCCGAGCGCGTCCTGCGGGGCGAAGCCGATGGAGTGGACGACGCCGTCCAGGCCGCCCAGCTCCTCGCCGACGATGTCGGCCAGCCGCGCGAGGTGCTCCTCGTTGGTGACGTCCAGCTCGATGACCTTGGCGGGCTTCGGCAGCTTCTTGGCGATGCGCTCGGTCAGCGTGGGTCGCGGGAACGCGGTCAGGATGATCTCCGCGCCCTGCTCCTGGGCCAGCTTGGCCGCGTGGAAGGCGATGGAGGCCTCCGTCAGCACACCCGTGATCAGGATGCGCTTGCCCTCAAGAATTCCACTCATGGTGATCAGTGACCCATTCCCAGTCCGCCGTCAACGGGGATGACGGCTCCAGTGATGTACGAGGCGTCGTCCGAGGCGAGGAAGCGCACGGCGGCGGCGACCTCCTCCGGCTGCGCGTAGCGGCCGAGCGGCACCTGCGACACGATGCCCTTGCGCTGCTCGTCGGTGAGCGCCTTGGTCATGTCGGTGTCGACGAAGCCGGGGGCGACGACGTTGAAGGTGATGTTGCGCGAGCCCAGCTCACGGGCGAGGGAGCGCGCGAAGCCGACCATGGCGGCCTTGGAGGCGGCGTAGTTCGCCTGCCCGGCCGAGCCCAGCAGACCGACCACGGAGGAGATCAGGACGACGCGGCCCTTCTTGGCGCGCAGCATCCCGCGGTTGGCGCGCTTCACGACCCGGAAGGTACCGGTCAGGTTCGTGTCGACGACCGAGGTGAAGTCCTCCTCGGACATGCGCATCAGCAGCTGGTCCTTGGTCACGCCCGCGTTGGCGACGAGGACCTCGACGGGGCCGTGCTGCTCCTCGATCTCCTTGTACGCCTGCTCGACCTGCTCGGGGTCGGTGATGTCGCACTTGACCGCGAGGAAGCCGGCCGGCGGCTCACCCGAGCGGTACGTGATCGCGACCTTGTCGCCGGCGTCGGCGAAAGCGCGGGCGATGGCGAGGCCGATGCCCCGGTTGCCTCCGGTGACGAGAACCGAGCGGCTCAACGGATCACCCTTTCGATTAGCGGTCTGCAGCGTTCCGACAATCCGCCCGGACGAATCGACGTCCGTCGGACAGGCGGCTTCACCGAAAACCTATCGGTCGCGCCGCGCCGGAGGGCAAGCGGGCACCGACAGTGGCTCGGGTGTGTGCCTGTCGGATCTCTACAGTTTCGCCCACCGACGGTGTGCCGAGGTCAGCTCGTCGCAGAGGGTACGGAGCGTGTGATCGCGCAGCGCCTCGCGGTGGGAGAGGATGTTCCTGACCTTGACGAGCAGCTTCAGCAGCGCGAGTTCCTCCGCGGGGAAGGCGATGCCGTCTCCGTGGTACGCCGCGAGGAGCGAGCCGACCTCCAGTTCGAGGAACGCTTGCCGGGCGCGGTTTCCGAGGTCCGCAGGAGGCCGTGCGCTGAACTCGGCCACCAGGACGCCGAGGGGTCGCGTGGCGTATCCGAGGCCCAGTCGCGCCAGCTGTTCCCGGGCATCCTCGATCCATGGCAGCACCACCCGCTGCTGGGCCTGTCCCACGGCGACCGACAGCTCCGGCGGCTCACCCGGAGTGCCCTCGGCGTACCAGCGGGCCGGATGATGCCGCAGTCGTCCTTCCCACGACTGCACGACACCCCGGGCCCAGGCTTGTCGCAGCAAGGACCCGGGCCGCCGGGGCGTGCCCCTCCCGAACAAGGCTTCCGGGCAGGCCCGGGCATCGGCCGCCGGCACGCTGTCGACACAGCGGCGCAGCACGGCGTCGAGACGCCGGGTGGTGCCGTCCCACTCCGCGGTCAGCCGCCGGGCGAGCGCCAGATCGAAGGAGGCGAGTTCGGCGATCGTCTCCTCCCGTACGGCCTTGAGGATGCGGTGTTCCGGTGTGCCGCCGGAAGAAGGGGGCCTGTCGGCCGCGACGACCAGGGCGGTGTCCAGCCGCCCCACCGTGCCCCACCACCAGTGCACGGCCGTCGTGGCGATGTCCCGGTCCAGTTCGTCGACCAGCGACGGCGGGAGGTCGCGGAGGCGGGCGACGACGAGCAGCCGGGGACGTTCCGAGGGAGACAGGCCCGCCTCCTTCACCGCGGCGGTCAGGGAGCGCAAGAGCCGTTCGACCGCGCTGCCTCTGCCCGGGGCGGGGGCACCCGACGGCCCGGAGGCCGCCTCGTCCGTCTCGCACCACGCGCGCAGACCGACGACGGGCCGCCAGCGGCTGCCGCGGACCGCGAGCCGTTCGATCACCTCGGTGGGACTCACCGCCAGTTCCTTGCCCAGGCGCTCGAAGAGCTCCGGCATGGCGTGTTCGAGCGGGCGTGGCCGGGCCGGGACGGGGGCGGCCACGGTCCAGCCGATGTCGAAGCCGTCGTCGAAGTCGAGGTCCGGCAGGCTGTCCCAGGCGTCGTCCCCCTCCCAGATCTCCACGGCGTCCCTGTCCCACGCCCGGTCCCCGTCGTGCTGTGACGCCCCGGGTACGGCCTCGCCCGTCTCCGGCGTCCGTGGAGCGGGGAGCGGCAGAACCTCCGGCGGCCGTATGTCCAGGCGGTCCGGCGCCGAGTGGAGAGCCGCACGGTACAGCTCCTCGGCGTGCCCGGTGTCGACCAGATGGTCGGGCAGCAGCCAGAGGCAGTTGAGGCCGGCGGCCAGGTCGGCGGCCATCGAGTGGAGTTGCCGTCGGACACCGGGCAGGCCGAGGAGGCTACCGCCGTCCTGCTCCGCCGTCACGAAGTCCCCGTGGCCCGTGCCCGCAGCGCCCGGAAGGTGACGGGGTCGACCGCCAGGCCTTCGCCGACCTCGTCGAGGACGCCGAGCCGGTCCAGATGGGCCAGCCAGTCCGCGGTCTCCCGGGCCGACAGCCCGGTCGCGGCCTCGACGTCGTCGACGGGAACGCCCTGCCCCTCCTCGACGTACGCGGTCCACATCTCCAGCAGTGCGAGGTCCCGCTCGGTGAGGCCGGAGAGTCTCAGGTGTTCTTTCACGTTCGTGGACTTGGCCGTGACCGCGCGGATGTGATCGAGAGCGTCGTCGAGCGTGGCCCCGCGCAGCGACACGTCGGCGACCGCGGTCTCCGTCCAGCGCGGCCAGCCGGAGGTCGCCGCGGTCAGACGCCGACGGTCCTCACCGGAGACGAAAGGACACTCCGGCCAGGCCCGCAGGGAATCCGCCGTCCAGCGCAGCGGCTTCAGCATCCGCACCCGCAGGCGCCGGCCCTCGTCGTCGGCACGCAGTGCGCCCACGGCCTCGGCGTCGGCGACGACGAGCACGGACCGGGTCTGCTTCTCCTTGCGCCCTTCGCTCTGCGGCACGTGCTTGTCGGCAGGAGGCCCGGCGTGTTCGACGGCCAGCCGCAGCTGCTCCCCGAGGTCGTCGACGGGCACCCCGCGCAGATCGGCGAGGACGACGTGAGCCGTGCGCGGGCGGGACACGGCGTCCGTCAGCGCGGGCCGCACGTCGGCTCCGCCGGCACGGACGACCCTCACACCGCGTCCCTCGGCGAACGCGGCGACGGCTCGCAGCACCAGGTCCGGCTGATGAAGTTCCGTCGTCGGGACCACCGAGACACCAGGCTGGGCCGCCTCGTGGAGCTGGCCCTCGGTGAGGGGACTGTAGCGCTGGACGCCGGTGCTGCCGTCCCTGCCCAGGACACGCCTCGCGGCACGGGGGTTGTAGTCGTAGGGCAGGCCGAACTCGGTCTCGTGCAGCTCGAGTTCCAGCTCCTCGCGCGTGCCGAGCATGTTCACCACGTTCGGGCTGCGTACGGCGAAGCCCGCCCGGTCGCCCAGCCGGATCAGCAGGCCGAGGCCGACCATCTCGGTGAGGTAGATCTCGGCCTGCTGGACGCCGCATTCCTCGAAGCCCGCCGGCCACGCGTCCCGTGCGAGGTCCAGCAGCTCCTTGGCGCTGTAGCCACCGCGATAACCGTCTCCCAGGCTGCGGAGCGCTATGACGAGCGCGAGGACCCGGTAGCGGTCCTCCAGGTTGATGGTGAAGCGCAGCCGTTCCGCGATCCTGCGGCGGAGTGTCTCGGAGGCCGCCACCTCCTGCACGTCCCCGTCGGTGATGGCCATGGCCCGGCCGGTGATCACGTACGGCCGCGAGTGCAGCGTGCGGACGAGCTCGCTGCAGAAGATCTGCACGAGGTTCGCCTGGTAGTTGGTGATGGCGAGGATGCGCCAGACCAGCTCGGGGCGCTCGAAGACGTAACCCAGCGCGGCCATGGGCTCGGTGACCAGCTTGAGCGCGGCCTGTTGCTTCAGCGGCCCGACCAGCACGTCCGGGCCGCCGTGGGCGGTGGAGACGTTGGACAGGGCGCCGAAGCGCTGTACCTGGTGCAGACCGGCGAAGACAATCTTGAACCGCCGGTCCGAGTGCTCCATCAGATGCTGGAAGCGTTTGACGTTCGGGAAGGTCGACTCGCCGCCCGCCTTGAACGTCCGGCGCGAGTCCGCCGTCAGGAACGCGTCCGCCTCGTCCGCGAGCACCAGCAGGCGGCGCGACGCGTCCTCGTCCAGCCACTCGCCGAGGCGACGTGCGATGTGGTCGGGGCCGGCCTGTTCGACGCGCCGGTTGCCGAAGACGCCCCGGCGCCTGAGCTCGTCGGCGAGCATGCTCCAGATCTTGTCGGGCGCCTCGGCCTGACCGATCTCCGCCTTCAGCAGGTCGAGGTAGACGGCGACATAGTCGTCGGAGCGCCGGGGGAAGATCTTCGCGACTCTGCGCAGCAGCGCGGACTTGCCGAGCTGGCGGCCGCCGTACAGGAACAGTCCCCCGCGCGGGTCCATGACCTCGCGCATCTCCTCGTCACGGCCGTAGAAGACCTCCGCGGGCACGAGGCCCGCCACGAACGGCGTGTACGGGTTGTACGCCGCCCAGGGCAGGGTGACCCGCTGCATGGCGCGGAAGCTGCCCGGCGCGCGGGCCGCCATCCACCCGACGACCGCCGGGTCGACGACCAGGGCCTGCTGAGCCCCCGACCGCGACGCGTCGGCCAGCCGACGGCGCCCCTCGATGCCCAGGGGGTGCAGATAGAGCACCAGGTTGGCGTCGACGTCGGCGTCCTCCAGATGGGCCAGCGGACCGTTCGCCCGCTGCTCCTCCCAGATGAGCTGGATGGTGTACGAGGTGGCCTGGGAGCCGAGCGCCGCGACGTAACCGGTGCGCTCGGCGACTCGCGCCCGCACCTTGAACCGGCGCACGCCCTGCGTCCGCGTCTCCACGACCGGCTGGCTGTTCGGCTCCAGGCCCAGCAGCCTCAGCACACGGGGCAGATGCTGCTGCCACTCGCTGTTGCGTCCGTGCCGGGTGCACAGGGCCTTCCAGGACTTCAGGCCGAGTTCGGCCGCCTCCGTCAACTGGACGTCCGGACCGTAGGCGTGCGTCCACCAGTCGGCGTCGACGCCGTCACCGCCCGGCTGAGGGACCCCCGGGCCGGTCAGGTCCCCCATGAAGTCGGCGAGTTCGGCGTCGTCGTCCTCGGGACGCTCGGGCAGCGGCCTGCCGCCACGGGCGAGGGCCAGGAACTCCTCGGCCGTGACCGTGTCGCCCTCGGTGATCAGCTTGGCGATGCGGTCGTACTCCGGCTGACCGAGCGGACGGCCCGGGGCGAGCCTCAGCTGCTCCAGTTCCTGGAGCTGCCGACGCGTCGAACGCTGTACGAGCTGGGACAGGTCCTGGCCGAGTTCGTCGAGCCTCGCGACCGCGTACCGGTACCGGCCGAGGTCCTCGCCGTGGGCGAACTCCTGGAGCCGGCCCGTGAACTGACGCTCCTGGTCGGGAGCCAGCAGGTTGAGGGTACGCATCTGCGCGAGCAGTCCGGCGGCCTTCGTGTGACGATGCCGTACCGTCGCCCGCCAGCTCTCCTGGGCCTGTTGCAGACGGCGCTCCGCGCTCTCCGCCCAGTCGGCGTCCACGACACCGTAGGCACTCGCGTCCTGCCGTACGGAGTCCACCAGGGCCCGTGCGAGGTGCAGGTCGCCGCGGGTGAGGTAGCGGCGCAGGGCCTGTTCGGCGTCCGGGTCGGCCATGAGCGCCGCCATACGGCGGGCGGTGCGGTTGTCGTGCAGGTCGGGCAGGCCCGCGTCGTCGCGCGGCAGTTCGGGCAGTGCGAGCAGGCGGTCGGCCGAAGGCGTCGTGCTCTCGCCGTCGCCGTCCGGCCGGTCCTCGGGCGCCGGCAGGGACGGGGTACTGCCCTCCAGCCAGTGCTTGAGCAGCAGCAGCGCCGCGCCGCCCACGCCCGGCGGCGGGGTCACGTGGCGCAGGTCGCGGCGCGCCGCGGCGAGATCCGGTATGCCCGACTGGCCGAGCCCGGTCGGCCGCATCAGACTCGCGGCGACGGCGTCCGCCTTCATGAGGACGTCCGACACCGACCGGCACGCGGCGTGCAACTGGCGCAACGCGCCTGCGGTGATCGGCTCCTTGGCCTGCTTGGGCGTGCGGAACCGGCTGTCGGTCTGTTCGATCAGGCGGTCCACGTAGTCGTGGTCCCGCAGTTCCTCCGCCCGGGAGCGGAAGCCGGTGGCGGGCAGCTCGCCGCCGGCCACCCACTGGATGACATCGCCCAGGGCCACGCCGAGTTCGCCCATCGGGCCGACGAGGTACTGCAGGACTCGGGTGGCGCGCTGGTACTTGGTCTTCCTGCGGGAGAGGCTGTCGAGCAACTGCCGCGCCTGCGAGCCGAGTTCCTCCTTGAGGTCGTGCTCCTGGCTGTCGTCGTCGGCGTGCTGGGCGCCCGGGTCGAACGAGCGCCCGTTGCGGACCGCGACGACCAGGACCGTGAGCAGTTCCTGCCAGGGTGCCGCCAGTCCGGCCGGCGCCGTGAAGTCGCTGACCAGCGCGTGCGGCCAGCAAGCGGTCAGCCCGGCGCGGAGGGCCGCGACGAGGGCCGTCAGATGGGCGTCCCTGTCCTGGGCGAGCCGGGCCGGGTCCAGGTCGTGCAGGATCTGGACGTCCGTGGCCTCCGACTCGGTCACGCAGCCGAACGCGGCGGCGGCGAACGCCAGGGCGCGGGCCCGGATGTCGGGCTCGGCCGAAGCCGCCGTCATCCAGTAGGCCTCGGCGAGGCGTCCGGCGGCCACCAGTCGCGCGACGGGCGGTTCGTGTCCCGAGTCCCACGGGGCACGCACGTCCCAGTCGGCGTCGACGACCGCCGCGGGCCACGGCTCGTCCTCCGAGTTCGTGTCGGAGTCGGAGAAGCCGGCGGTACGGGGGGTTTGGGGCTGTTCCTGGACGGTGTCCGCGGCGGCCGTGTCCCGGGCTCCGGTGAGGTCGTCGTCCCCGCCGTCGGAACCGCTCTCCTCCGTGCGGTCGCCGTCGGTGTCCGTGGCGGTGAACGGGTCGAGGGCGACGGGAAGCCCGTCGGGCGCCGTCGACGTGTCGTCCGGCCCGGTGTCGGCAGTGGACGGTACGGAGACGACCTGCGCCTCCGCGCGAGCCGTGCCGTCCTCCGCCGGCTCGGCCCCGACCGGCGCCTCCAAAGTGGCCGCGGGCGGCTGGACCACGGCGGCCCCCTGCTCCGCCCGGTCCTCGGCAAGCGGCGCTTCCGGCTGGTCCGACGTCAGCACGTCGTCGCCCCGCCGTGGTGCCGGAACGTCGTCCGCGCGCCCGGCGCCGGGCAGCGCCTCCGCGTCGGACACCTGGCCGGTGACGTCGCCGTTCGCCGGGGCCGTACCGTCGGCGGCCGGGTGAGAGGCTTCCCCGGACGGTGCCGTGACGGGGGCGCCGTCACCGACAACGGTCGACGCGGTGTACGCGCCCTTGCCGAGAGCGGTCATGAGCTCGTCGATCTGGGCATGCACCCGGTCGCGCAGCATGCTGAGCGTCGCCGTCTCGTCCGGGTCCGCGGTCGCGCCGATGAGGGTGTCGTACGAATCGGCCCGTTCACGCAACGAGGCGAGTTCGGCCCGGGCCTTCTCCAGCCGGAGCTGTTCGGCCGCCAGCCACGCGTAGTCGGACTCGTCCGGCCAGTCGACCCCCGCGTCCGCGCAGCGGTCCGCGATGCGCTCGCGCAGGACGACCCATCCGTTCAGCGCCTCGACGACATCGCCGGGCGCGGCCGGGCGCCGGCCGTTCTCCACGGCGTCCGCGGCGGCCCGGAGCAGCGCGGTCAGGCGCGCGCCGGCCTGCTTGAGCTCGACAAGCTCGCCGTGCGCCCCCTCGCCACCCTCCGAGGAGACGTCTGCCAGGTGCTCCTCGTGTGCGTCGGGCCGTACGCCTTCGCCGGAAGAGCGTCCGTCTTCACCCGAAGGACGTCCGACGGCGTCGACCGGGGCACCCGGCCCCCGGCGCCCTGATGCTGTCACGGCTCTCCTCAGTGTCTCGGCGGGGTCGGAGGGCGGCAGCGCGTCCGCGGCCGGCCACAGGATGTCGGCGTGCTTGCGGGCCATGCCCACCGCGGGAAGTTTGCTCAGGTCTCCCGCCAGCAGCCCGTACAGCGCGCACCGGGCCAGCGCGGGATCGAGCACTTCCAGCATGGTCCGCAGCTGTTCGAGCGTCGGCTGCCGGATCACGTCCGGGGGACAGCCGAGGGTGTCGATCAACACCCTGCACGCCCAGGTCAGTCCGCACCTGGCGGCCGAGTCCAGCTGAGGCTGTTTCGCCCGGGTGACCCACACCCGGAAGGTGTTCAGCTCGCGCCGGGCCACCGGCGCGGAGGACCGCGTCTCGTGACGGGGTTCACACGCGTGATCACGCAGGCACTGATGCCATGTCAGCAGCGCACGTGCTCCGGGCTCGTCGAGCGACAAGAGCCAAGCACGGAATTCCTTCCCCCACCCCTGCATGGCGTCATGATGCCACCGGTCTTCTTCCCGAGCACACGCCTGCGGCAATCCCGTGTGCGGGGCATCGGTCCAGCGGCGCGATTGTCGGTGGTACCGCCGCGAACCCACACGACATACTTCACTTCGACCCGTCCGCCCCGCTGCCCGACCACTCCGGCAGCGAAAGCCCTTGACCTGGGGGAACCACCTGTGACCCATGGCATCGAACCGTCGTTCCTGGCCCTCCCCCTACGCGCCTTGGCCGACGCAGCCCTCGCCCGTGCTCGCGCCCTCGGGGCCGAGCACGCGGACTTCCGGCTGGAGAAGGTGCGCAGCGCGTCGTGGCGGCTCAGGGATGCCAAGCCGGCCGGGTCGTCGGACACGACCGACCTCGGGTATGCCGTACGGGTTGTGCACGGGGGGAGTTGGGGGTTCGCGTCCGGGGTCGATCTGACCATGGACGGGGCCGCCAAGGTCGCCTCGCAGGCCGTGGCGATGGCCAAGCTGTCCGCTCAGGTCATCAAGGCGGCCGGGTCCGATGAGCGGGTGGAGCTGGCGGACGAGCCCGTGCACGCCGACAAGACCTGGGTGTCGTCGTACGAGATCGACCCCTTCTCGGTGCCGGACGAGGAGAAGGCCGCGCTGCTCGCGGAGTGGAGCAACCGGCTGCTGGCCGCGCAGGGGGTGAGCCATGTGGATGCCTCGCTGCTCACCGTGCACGAGAACAAGTTCTACGCGGACACCGCGGGCACCGTGACGACGCAGCAACGCGTGCGGCTGCACCCGGAGTTGACCGCCGTCTCCGTGGACGACTCCAGTGGCGAGTTCGATTCCATGCGGACCCTCGCTCCGCCGGTGGGGCGTGGGTGGGAGTACCTCAAGGGCACCGGGTGGGACTGGGACTCCGAACTGGAGCAGATCCCCGAGCTGTTGGCCGAGAAGATGCGGGCGCCCAGCGTGGACCCGGGGCTGTACGACCTGGTCGTGGACCCGTCCAACCTGTGGCTGACCATCCATGAATCCATCGGTCACGCAACGGAGTTGGACCGCGCGCTCGGCTACGAGGCGGCGTACGCCGGTACTTCCTTCGCCACCTTCGACCAGCTCGGCAAGCTGAAGTACGGCTCCGAGCGGATGAACGTCACCGGTGACCGCACCGCCGAGCACGGGCTCGCGACCGTCGGGTACGACGACGAGGGCGTGGCCGCGCAGTCCTGGGACCTGGTGAAGGACGGCACGCTGGTCGGGTACCAACTGGACCGCAGGATCGCCAAGTTGACCGGGTTCGAGCGGTCCAACGGGTGCGCGTTCGCGGACTCCCCCGCGCATGTGCCCGTACAGCGGATGGCCAATGTCTCCCTTCAGCCGGACCCCGCCGGGCTGTCCACCGAGGATCTGATCGGGGGCGTGGACCGGGGCATCTATGTCGTCGGCGACCGGTCCTGGTCGATCGACATGCAGCGCTACAACTTCCAGTTCACCGGACAGCGGTTCTTCCGGATCGAGAACGGGCGGATCACCGGTCAGCTGCGGGACGTCGCCTACCAGGCGACGACCACCGACTTCTGGGGTTCGATGGCCGCCGTGGGCGGCCCGGGGACCTATGTGCTCGGCGGCGCCTTCAACTGCGGCAAGGCCCAGCCGGGCCAGGTCGCCGCCGTCTCGCACGGCTGCCCCTCCGCCCTGTTCAAGGGCGTCAACATTCTGAACACCACGCAGGAGGCCGGTCGATGAGCCCGCGCACCAGCAAGCCGCACGAGGTCGTCGAGCGGGCCCTCGCGCTGTCCCGGGCGGACGGCTGTGTCGTGCTCGCGGACGAGTACTCCACCGCCAACCTCCGCTGGGCGGGCAACGCGCTCACGACCAACGGGGTGACCCGGGGCCGTACCCTCACGGTGATCGCGACCGTCAACGGGCAGCAGGGCACCGCCGCCGGGGTCGTCTCGCGGTCCGCCGTCACGGACGAGGACCTGGAGCCGCTGGTGCGGGCCGCCGAGGCCGCCGCGCGGGCGGCCGGCCCGGCAGAGGACGCGCAGCCGCTGGTCAGCGGGGTGCCGCACTCCCCCGACTTCGCGGACGCGCCCCTGGAGACCTCCTCCGCCGTCTTCGCGGACTTCGCGCCCGCCCTCGGCGAGTCCTTCGCGCGCGCCCGGGCCGGCGGCCGTGAGCTGTACGGCTTCGCCAACCACGAGATGGTCTCGACCTACCTCGGCACCTCCACCGGGCTGCGCCTGCGGCACGACCAGCCGACCGGCACCCTTGAGCTGAACGCCAAGTCGCCCGACCGCACCCGCTCCGCGTGGGCCGGGCGCTCCACGCGGGACTTCAAGGACGTCGACCCGGCCGCGCTGGACGCCGAGCTGGCCGTACGCCTCGGCTGGGCCGAGCGGCGGGTGGAGCTGCCCGCCGGGCGGTACGAGACGCTGCTGCCGCCGTCCGCCGTGGCCGACCTGCTGATCTACCAGCTGTGGTCGTCCTCGGGCCGGGACGCGGCCGAGGGGCGCACGGTGTTCTCCAAGCCGGGCGGCGGCACCCGTGTGGGCGACCGGCTCAGCGAGCTGCCGCTCACCCTGCGCAGCGACCCGAACGAGCCGGGCCTGGAGTGCGCGCCGTTCGTGGTGGCGCACTCCTCCGGCGGCGACCAGTCCGTGTTCGACAACGGGCTGCCCGTCCACCCCACCGACTGGATCGGCGAGGGTGTCCTGCGCAACCTGACCACCACCCGGCACGGCGCCGGCCTCACCGGTCTGCCCGTCGCCCCGGCGCTCGGGAACCTGATCCTGGACGGCGGCGAGGACCGCTCGCTGGACGAGATGGTCGCGAACACCGAGCGCGGGCTGCTGCTGACCTGCCTCTGGTACATCCGCGAGGTGGACCCGGCGACC
The DNA here is from genome assembly GCF_040703155.1 of Streptomyces sp. NPDC005435. Taxonomy (NCBI): domain Bacteria; kingdom Bacillati; phylum Actinomycetota; class Actinomycetes; order Kitasatosporales; family Streptomycetaceae; genus Streptomyces; species Streptomyces sp. NPDC005435. The sequence goes on along the minus strand of NZ_JBEXEQ010000013.1, from coordinate 202,165 downwards.
CTGCTGCTCACCGGTCTGACCAGGGACGGCGTGTACCTGGTGGAGAACGGCGAGGTCACCGGGCAGGTGAACAATTTCCGGTTCAACGAGTCGCCGGTCGGGCTGCTCGGCCGGGCCTCGGAGGCCGGGCGCACCGAGCGCACGCTGCCCCGCGAGTGGAGCGACTGGTTCACCCGGGCCGCGATGCCCGCGCTGCGCATCCCGGATTTCAATATGAGCTCTGTCAGCCAGGGCGTATAACCTCGTAGTCGGCTGTCACCCGACTGCCGACTGATCTTCAAGGAGACACGAGAACCGTGACGGACATCGTCGACGAACTGAAGTGGCGCGGGCTGATCGCCCTCTCCACCGACGAAGACGCGCTGCGCAAGGCGTTCGCGGACGGTCCCGTCACGTTCTATTGCGGCTTCGACCCGACCGCGCCCAGCCTGCACCTCGGCAACCTGGTCCAGATCCTGACCATGCGCCGTATCCAGGACGCCGGCCACCGCCCGCTGGGTCTGGTCGGGGGCGCCACCGGTCTGATCGGTGACCCGAAGCCGACGGCCGAGCGCACGCTGAACGCGCCGGAGATCGTCGCCCAGTGGGTGGAGCGGCTGCGCGCCCAGATCCAGCCGCTGCTGGACTTCGAGGGCCCGAACGCGGCCGTCATGGTCAACAACCTGGACTGGACCCAGGGCATGTCGGCCATCGAGTTCCTGCGCGACATCGGCAAGCACTTCCGGGTGAACAAGATGATCGCCAAGGAGGCCGTCTCCCGCCGCCTGAACTCGGACGCGGGCATCAGCTACACCGAGTTCAGCTACCAGATCCTCCAGGGCATGGACTTCCTGGAGCTCTACCGGCGCTACGGCTGCACGCTCCAGACCGGCGGCAGCGACCAGTGGGGCAACCTCACCTCGGGCACCGACCTGATCCACCGCGTCGAGCCGGACGCCGTGGTGCACGCGCTCGGCACCCCGCTGATCACCAAGGCGGACGGCACCAAGTTCGGCAAGACCGAGTCGGGCACGGTGTGGCTGGACCCGGAGATGACCACGCCGTACGCGTTCTACCAGTTCTGGCTGAACGCGGACGACCGTGACGTCTCCAAGTTCCTGCGCATCTTCAGCTTCAAGTCCCGCGAGGAGATCGAGGAGCTGGAGAAGCAGACGGAGGAGCGTCCGCAGGCGCGTGCCGCCCAGCGGGCGCTGGCCGAGGAGCTGACGACGCTGGTGCACGGCGCCGACCAGACGGCCGCCGTGGTCGCCGCGTCCAAGGCCCTCTTCGGCCAGGGTGAGCTGGCGGAGCTGGACGAGCGCACCCTCGCGGCCGCGCTGTCCGAGGTGCCGCACATCCAGGTCGCCGAGCTGGGCCTGGTGACCGACCTGTTCGCCGAGGTCGGTCTGGTGGCCAGCAAGTCGGCCGCGCGCCGCACGGTGAAGGAGGGCGGTGCCTACGTGAACAACGTCAAGGTCGCCGCCGAGGACGCCGTCCCTGCCGCCGGGGACCTGCTGCACGGCCGCTGGCTGGTGCTGCGGCGGGGCAAGAAGAACCTGGCCGCCGTCGAGGTCACCGGCGCGTGAGCCCGGACCGAGGCGCCTGAGCCCGTCCGAGGTACCTGAGCACGGCCCGAGGGGGTGGCTTCCGTCGCGGAAGCCACCCCCTCGGCATGTCCGCCGGCCCTCGGACCGGGCGTTCTCAGGCCTGGCGCTGCTTTCTCTTGCCCAGCGTCTCCATGTACAGCCGGTCGACGATGAAGACGATGATGATCGCCGCGACCAGCTGGAAGACGTGCCGGGTCCAGTCGATGCCCCGGGTCTCCGCGACCCCCACCGCGCGGGCGACCGCGTTGCCGACCAGGCCGCCGATCGTGCCGCAGATGACGGTCAGCCACAGCGGGCTGTGCTGCTTGCCGGGGATGATCGCCTTGGCGATGACGCCCAGCACGAATCCCACGATGATCGCCCACAGCCAGCCCATGGCCGCCTCCTCGTCACGGTCCGAGACGGTCCGGCACGGTCCGGTCCGCGTCCTCGGCCCCAGTCTGGGCGCGCCCCGCGCACCGCGCACACCGGGTGCGCCGTATGCGCCGGGGCATCCCCCAGGTCGCCGCAGGCGGGGGCGGCCCCGGTATCGAGCCGGAGGGCGGGGCGGCGTACCGTGGAGGGTGTCCCGGACCGGTTCCCCGACGGGCCGGGCGCTCGTACGGGACGGGGACGAGTCCCTTGCGGCCGGATGGTGGACTGAGATGCTCAAGCAGCGTGGCGACGCGCAGGTGTTCCGGATCACCGGTGCCCGGACCGGGCTCGCCGAGGACGTGCGGGGCCGGCAGCGGCGGTACGTCATCTCCATGTCGATCCGGACCGTCTCGGTGATCCTCGCGGCCTCGCTGTGGAACGTGGAGCGGTACGTCGCGATCGTGGCGCTGGTGCTCGGCGCCCTGCTGCCGTACATCGCCGTGGTGATCGCGAACGCGGGCCGGGAGCGGCCGCCGTCGCTGCCCTCGACCTTTGTCGTGACGCCGTCCAAACCGATGATCGCCCCGGCCGCGGGCGCGCGGGAGGAACGGTCGGAATCCGGCCCCGCGGGGCCCTCGGCGGGTCCTGGGGCGGAGGCGCGCGGCGAACGGCCGGACCGATCCTGAGCAGGGAAGACGCCCGGAAAGCGGAAGACGACTTCCCGCCAAGCTCAGGAAAAGCTCAGTTCAATCGCGCTGTTCCGGTGCCGGGTCGCGGGTGATGCGTGACATACTTCGTACGCGCTCCGCATCCCCCGTCGGAGCGACGGACCGACGCCGGGCAGCTCCCCCCGTGGCTGCTCGGCGTCGCCATGTTCAGAGCCTTTTCGCAGCCCCTTCGCTGCCCTTCCGCAGCCGTTCTTGTGAGACGAAACCGTGAGTGACACACCGATCTGCTCCGCCAAGGGCTGCCGTGCCGACGCCGTCTGGGTGCTGGCGTGGAACAACCCGAAGATCCACACGCCGGAGCGGCGGAAGACCTGGCTGGCCTGCGAGGAGCACCGCGAGCATCTGTCGCAGTTCCTCGGCGTGCGGGGCTTCCTGAAGGACGTCGTGCTGCTGACGGAGTGGGAGGAGCGGGGCCCGGCCGAGGGCTGAGCCTCAGCCGCCGATCGCCGACATCGGGCGGTCGGGCTGTATGAACGACGGGTCGTCCAGGCCCGCGCCCGCCTTCTTGCCCCACATCGCGGTGCGCCAGATGTCCGCGATCTCCTTGTCCTCGGCGTCCGAGCGCAGGGCCGCGCGCAGGTCGGTCTCCTCGGTGGCGAACAGGCACGTGCGTATCTGTCCGTCGGCCGTGAGCCGGGTGCGGTCGCAGGCCGCGCAGAACGGGCGGGTGACCGAGGCGATGACACCGACCCGCTGCGGGCCGCCGTCCACGAGCCAGCGCTCGGCCGGTGCGGAGCCGCGCTCGCCCTCGTTCTCCTCGGTGAGGTCGAAGCGGGTGCGCAGCGAGGCGAGGATGTCGGCCGCGGTGACCATGCCGTCGCGCTTCCAGCCGTGCTGGGCGTCGAGCGGCATCTGCTCGATGAACCGCAGTTCGTACTCGTGCTCCAGGGCCCAGGCCAGCAGGTCGGGGGCCTCGTCGGCGTTGAGGCCCGGCATCAGGACCGAGTTGACCTTGACCGGGGTGAGTCCGGCGTCGGCGGCGGCCCGGAGGCCGTCCAGCACGTCCTTGTGGCGGTCGCGCCGGGTGAGGGTCTTGAAGACGTCGGGGCGCAGGGTGTCCAGGGAGACGTTGACCCGGTCGAGGCCGGCGGCCTTGAGCGCGGCGGCGGTGCGCTTGAGGCCGATGCCGTTGGTGGTGATCGACATCTGGGGGCGCGGCTCCAGGGCCGCGACGCGCTCGACGATGCCGACCAGGCCGGGGCGCAGCAGCGGCTCGCCGCCGGTGAAGCGGACCTCCTCGATGCCGAGCAGGCGTACCGCGATGTCGATCAGGCGGACGATCTCGTCGTCCGTGAGCAGGTCGGGCTTGGCCAGCCACTGCAGGCCCTCTTCGGGCATGCAGTAGGTGCAGCGCAGATTGCACCGGTCGGTCAGCGAAACCCTCAGGTCGGTGGCCACTCGGCCGTAGGTGTCGATGAGCACGTGGGCCCCCTCCCTCGCTTCCCGGTCTGGACCGATCATTTCCCGGACCGCTCTTTTTCCGTCACCTGCGAGCCTACGCGAGAGTGATGACATCGACAGCCGCGAGCGGGCGGGGCTGTGGAGAAACGGTCCGGCCGCGCCGTACGGACGGGTGCCCGCGCGGCGCGGCCGTGATGCCGTGACGTGGTGCTCGGTGCTGTCGTGACGCGGTGCTCAGTGCGCCCCGGTGCCGGTCAGGGACCGTACCTCCAGCTCGGCGTACTTGTCCGCGTCCGGAACCTCCTTGGACAGCAGGGTGCCGACCGCGCCCAGCAGGAAGCCGACCGGGATCGAGATGATGCCGGGGTTCTCCAGCGGGAACCAGTGGAAGTCCACGTCGGGGAACATCGAGGTGGGCTTGCCGGAGACGACCGGCGAGAACAGCACCAGGCCGACGGCGGTGACCAGGCCGCCGTAGATCGACCACAGGGCGCCGGTGGTGGTGAACCGCTTCCAGAACAGGCTGTAGAGCAGTGTCGGCAGGTTTGCCGAGGCGGCGACGGCGAAGGCGAGCGCGACCAGTCCGGCCACGTTCAGGTCGCGGGAGAGGGCGCCGAGCACGATGGAGACGGCTCCGATGCCGACGGTGGCCCAGCGGGCCGCGCCGACCTCCTGCTTCTCGGTGGCCTGGCCCTTCTTGATGACGTTGGCGTAGATGTCGTGCGCGAAGGACGACGAGGAGGCCAGTGTCAGGCCCGCGACCACGGCGAGGATGGTGGCGAAGGCGACGGCGGAGATGGTCGCCAGCAGGACGGCGCCCCAGTTGGAGTCGACCCCGCCGAGATGGAGGGCGAGCAGGGGCGCGGCCGTGTTGCCCGCCTTGTTGGAGCCGATGATCTCGTCGGGCTTGATGAGGGCCGCGGCGCCGAAGCCGAGGGCGAGGGTCATCAGGTAGAAGGCGCCGATCAGGCCGATGGCCCAGATGACGGACTTGCGGGCGGCCTTGGCGGTGGGGACGGTGTAGAAGCGGATCAGGATGTGCGGCAGGCCCGCCGTGCCGAGGACCAGGGCGATGCCGAGCGAGATGAAGTCCAGCTTGGTGGTGCCGGTGGCTCCGTACTTCAGGCCGGGCTCCAGGAAGGCCGAGCCCTTGCCGCTGGTGTCGGCCGCCTTGCCGAGCAGGTCGGAGATGTTGAAGTGGAACTTCAGCAGCACCAGGAAGGTCAGCAGCAGGGCGCCGACGATCAGCAGAACCGCCTTGACCATCTGGACCCAGGTGGTGCCCTTCATGCCGCCGATGGTGACGTACACGATCATCAGGACGCCGACCAGGGCGACGATGCCGATCTTGCCGCCGTCGCTGGTGATGCCGAGCAGCAGCGAGACGAGGACGCCCGCGCCGGCCATCTGCGCGAGCAGGTAGAAGATCGAGACGACGATGGTGGAGACGCCGGCGGCGGTGCGCACCGGGCGCTGGCGCATCCGGTAGGCGAGCACGTCGCCCATGGTGTAACGGCCGGAGTTGCGCAGCGGTTCGGCGACCAGGAGCAGCGCGACCAGCCAGGCGACCAGGAAGCCGACGGAGTAGAGGAAGCCGTCGTAGCCGAAGAGGGCGATGGCGCCCGCGATGCCGAGGAAGGACGCGGCGGACATGTAGTCGCCGGAGACGGCGAGTCCGTTCTGGAAGCCGGTGAACTGGCGGCCGCCCGCGTAGAAGTCGGCGGCGCTCTTGGTCTGGCGGCCCGCCCAGACGGTGATGACGAGGGTCGCGAGGACGAAGACCGCGAACAGGCTGATGATCAGCGGCCGGTGCTCGCTCGCCTCTCCTGCCGCGAGGAGGGTGGGGTGGGCCGCGATCGTGTGCGGTGCGGGGCTCATGCGCCGCCCTCCATCCGGGACTTGATGGCCTCGGCCCTGGGGTCGAGCTTGGCGGCGGCGTGGCGCGCGTACCACCAGGCGATGAGGAACGTGGTCAGGAACTGGGCGAGGCCCAGGATCAGCGCCACGTTGACGTTGCCCGCGACCTTGGTGCCCATGAAGCCCTCCGCGTAGCAGGAGAGGAGCACGTAGAGCAGGTACCAGGCGACGAAGGCGATCGTCAGGGGGAACGCGAACGAGCGGTGCGCGCGGCGCAGTTCACCGAACTCCGCGCTCTGCTGTGCCTCGGTGAACTCCTCGGTGGAGGGAAGGTGTGGTTGGGGCTTCGCGGGGGGCGGTGTCTCGGTGGCCACTCAAGTCTCCTCGCGTCCGGGCGTGCGCTTGCCGACCTCATGGGACGTGATCACGTTACCCGGAGTCAATACCCGGCTCCTCACCGTGATCCCGCCGGGGAGCGTGATCCGCACGCGCCCCTGTCAGGGCCCACGGCGCCCCGGCCGGAGTGGTTCAACTCCCTTTCGCCCTTTCGGACATCGCGTCGACAGGGATAGTTTCGCTCTGCCCACCCGTCATGTACCTGCCCAGTAGCCCCAGGGGGCCCGGGCGGTCTGTCATCCGGATGATGTGGAGTTTTCATGGCTCATCTGCGCTCCCGGCGCCGTTTCGCGCCGGCCGTGCCGCTCGTGCTGTCCCTGACCGCCTCGCTCGGCTTCCTGCCGGCGACGGCCTCGGCGGCGGCGCCGACGGCCCCGGCCGGCCAGGCGTCGGACGCCTCCGCCCGCGCGTACGACGGCCCCGAGCTGTCGTACGTCGTCAACACCTCGGCGGACCGTCGCACGATCGAGTCGGTGCGGCGCGCGATAGGACGCAACGGCGGCACGGTCGTCACGAGTTACGACCCGATAGGCGTGATCGTCGTCCACTCCAGGAACCCGGACTTCGCCAAGGCCATCCGCCGTGTGCACGGCGTCGATTCGGCCGGTGCCACCCGCAACGCCCCGCTGCCCACGCAGTCGACGGCCGACCTCGGGGCGCCGAAGGCGCTCACCGCCGCGCAACTGTCCGACGCGAAGAAGTCCGCCGCGCAGGGCCAGGACCCGCTGGAGCCGCTCCAGTGGGACCTGCCCGCGATCAAGGCCGACAAGGCGCACGAGAAGACGCTCGGCAGCCGCAAGGTCACCGTCGCCGTCATCGACACCGGCGTGGACGACACCCACCCGGACATCGCGCCCAACTTCGACCGCTCGGCCTCCGTCAACTGCGTCTCCGGCAAGCCGGACACCGCGGACGGTGCCTGGCGGCCGAACGCCGGGGAGAGCCCGCACGGCACGCATGTCGCCGGTGAGATCGCGGGCGCCAAGAACGGCGTCGGCATCACGGGCGTGGCCCCGGGTGTGAAGGTCGCGGGCATCAAGGTCGCCAACCCGGACGGCTACTTCTACACCGAGTCCGTGGTCTGCGGCTTCGTCTGGGCGGCCGAGCACCACGTGGACGTGACCAACAACAGCTATTACACCGACCCCTGGTACTTCAACTGCGCCAACGACCCCGACCAGAAGGCCCTGGTCACCGCCGTCGAGCGGGCCTCGCGGTACGCCGAGCGCAAGGGCACGGTCAACGTCGCGGCGGCGGGCAACGAGAGCTACGACCTCGCGGCCGACTCGATCACCGACCCGGTCTCCCCGAACGACGGCACCGCCTCGGACCGGACGATCGACCCGCGCAAGTGCTTCGACATCCCGACCCAGCTCCCGGGCGTGGTCACGGTCGCCGCGACCGGCGCCAAGGGCCTGAAGTCGTCCTTCTCCAACTACGGTCTCGGCGTCATCGACATCGCCGCGCCCGGCGGCGACTCCACCGCCTACCAGACCCCCGCTCCCCCGGCCACCAGCGGCCTCATCCTGGGCCCGCTGCCCGGCGGGACCTGGGGCTACATGGCCGGTACGTCGATGGCGACCCCGCACGTCGTGGGCGTGGCCGCGCTGATCAAGTCGACGCACCCGCACGCCTCGGCCGCGCAGGTCAAGGCCCTGCTGTACGCGGAGGCGACGCCCACCTCCTGCACGGACCCGTACGACATCGACGGCGACGGCAAGGTGGACGCGGTCTGCCGGGGTTCGAAGAACCGGAACGGGTTCTACGGGCGGGGCATCGCGGACGCGCTCAAGGCGGTGACGCGCTAACCGGCGCGACAGGCGAGCGCCTCCTTGTCGGGGTCGGGTGGCTGATCCATAGTGCCTCCATGACCGATCCCATGATCAAGTCCGCCTGGGCCGCGCTGGGCGGCGATCCCGAGCTGCTCGCGCGGCTGGTGTCCGTCGAGCGCCCGACGGCCCTGATCTCCCGCCTCCCGGTGCAGCGGCTGGCGCGCGCGTGCGTGGGCACGTGCGCGCTGGCCGCCGCCGAGCTGGGCGCGCTGCGGGCCGGGCTCGGCGCGGTGCCGCGCGCCGTGGTGGACGACGGCGCGGTCGCCACCGCCTTCCACAGCGAGCGGGTGCTGCGGATCGACGGCCGCGCCCCGGTCACCTTCGCGCCGCTGTCGCGCTGGTGGCGGGCGTCCTACGGCTGGGTGCGCACCCACGCCAACTATCCGCACCACCGGCTCCGCCTCCTCGGCGCGCTCGGCCTGCCCGACGGCGCGGACCCCGAGGACGTGCAGCGGCTGATGCTCGAGCGCTCCGCCCTGGAGATCGAGGAGGCGGTGTACGCCGCCGGGGGTCTCGCGGTGGCGCTGCGCACCCCGGGGCAGTGGGCGGCGCATCCGCAGGGTGCCGAGGTGGCGCTGCGCCCGCTGGTGGAGCGTGCCCCGATCGGGGCGGCCTCGGCACGCGAACTCCCGCCTCTGGACGGCAAGTCCGCGCCGCTGCTGCCTGCCGCCGGGCTGCGTGTCCTGGACCTCACCCGGGTTCTCGCCGGGCCCGTGGCCACCCGCACGCTCGCGCTGCTCGGCGCCGACGTGCTGCGCGTGGACGGGCCCGGGCTGCCCGAACTGGCCGACCAGCACGCGGACACGGGGTTCGGGAAGCGGTCGACCACGCTGGAACTCGCCGCCGACACGAAGGTGTTGGAAGAGCTGCTGGCCTCGGCGGACGTGGTCGTCACCGGTTACCGGCCCGGCGCCCTGGACCGCTTCGGCCTCTCCCCCGAGGCGCTGTCCGAGCGGTACCCCGGCCTGATCGTGGCGCAGATCTCGGCGTGGGGCGCGTACGGGCCCTGGGGCGAGCGGCGCGGCTTCGACAGTCTGGTCCAGGTCGCGACCGGCATCGCGGCCACCGAGGGCTCGACCATGGAGCCCGGCGCCCTGCCCGCGCAGGCCCTGGACCACGGCTCGGGCTATCTGATGGCGGCGGCCGTCCTGCGGGCCCTGGGCGAACGGTCCCGCGACGGCCGGGGCCGCCTGGTACGCCTCGCGCTCGCCCGGACCGCGCACTGGCTGACCGACGAGGCCGGCCCCGACCCGTCCCTGGGCGGCCCGAAGTACGAGGAGGGGGTGTGGCTCGCCGAACGGGACAGCCCCCTGGGGAAGTTGCGGTACGCCCGGCCCCCGGTGTCGTTCACGGGCGGGCCCGCGGACTGGACCGCTCCGCCGGTTCCGTGGGGGTCGAGCGCGGCGACCTGGAGCTGAGCGGGCTCCCGTCGGCTTTCGCATGGGCGCACTTGTCCGGCGAACACCCCATTGGCCAGTATCGGCAGGTGAGTTCTCCGCGAAGCGTCTCCGCCGCCGGCGCATCCCCGGATGTGCGCGCCGGTGTGCGGCGGGGCATGACGGTGCTGGTGCTGGTCCTATTCGGCGCTCTCGTACCGCTGTTGGGGCCGGGTGCCGCGCTGCACGGCACCGGGGAGGCGGCGGCGCCCGGTGCGGGCGGCACGGGACTGCTGCGCACGGTGCTGTTCGCCGCGCTGAGCGTGTCGCTGGGTGAGCTGTTCGTGGGGAGGCTGGCGGCGCGGGTGCCCGGAGCTCCCGCTGAACGGCCTTGTTCGTGGGCGCCGTTGGCCAATACGGCCGGGTTCCTCGCCGCGCTGGCTCTCGCCTCTGTCGTCGCCACCGGCAACCTCGTCCCTCGCGGCCTCGGGCAGATCGACCTCGGCGGCCTCTACGCCTCCCGCGACGGCAGGCTGGCCCTCCTGGAAGTCAACGCGTTTCCGCTGGCCGCGCTGTGCGCCCGTTCGCATCGCCCCGGACTCCAACTGTGGCCGCTGACGGCCGTGTTGATCGCGGAGGCGCTGCGCGCCCACCCGGCCGCCGAGCATGGCGCGCTCACCGGCTCGCTGCTCACGCTGACGCATCTGACCTGTGCGGCCCTGTGGGCGGGCGGACTGCCGTACGCGCTGCGGGTGTTGCGGCTGTGGCGGGGCGACCCCACGGGAGCCGCGCTGCTCGGGCGGTACGCGCGTGTGGCCGCCGTGCTGCTCGCCGCGCTGACCGCGACGGGTGTGTGGAGCGCGCTGCGCCGGATGCCGCCGGGCACGGTGGTGGACCAGCTGACGACGACGGCGTACGGGCGCACTCTGCTGGCCAAGGTGCTGCTCGTCGCCGTCGTCGCCGCTCTCGCGCTGTGGGCGCGGGTGCGGCTGGGCCGCGGCGGTGACCCGCTCGCCGCCTGCGTGCCCGCGCGGGCCGAGGTGGCCGTGCTGGGCGCGGTGGTGGCGGTGTCGGGGCTGCTCACGGCGCTGCCGCTGCCGATCCGCTGGTCCTGACCGGCAGCGCCACCCCGTAGGAGCGGTCAGCCGTTGGTGACGAGCACCTTGAGGGCCGTGCGCTCGTCCATCGCCTTGTAGCCGTCCGGGACGCCCTCGATGTCCACGGTCATGTCGAAGACCGGGGAGGGGTCGATCGTGCCGTCGAGCACGTCGGGCAGCAGGTCGGGGATGTAGGCGCGGACCGGGGCGACGCCGCCGCGCAGGGCGATGTTGCGGTCGAACATGACGCTGAGGTCGAGGCCCGTGCCGCTGCCGTGGGGCACGCCGACGTAGCCGATGGAGCCGCCGTCGCGGGTGATGTGGACGGCCGTGCTCATGGACTGCTCGGTGCCGACGGCCTCGATCACGCAGTGCGCGCCCTGGCCCCGGGTCAGCTCGCGGACGGCGGCGACGGCCTCCTCGCCGCGCGAGGCGACGACGTCGGTGGCGCCGAAGCGGCGGGCGATCTCGGTGCGGACCTCGTGCCGGCCGAGCGCGATGATCCGCTCGGCGCCGAGGCGCTTGGCGGCGAGCACGGCGCACAGGCCGACCGCGCCGTCACCGACGACGGCGACCGTGGAGCCGGGGCGCACCCCCGCGCCGAGGGCCGCGTGGTGGCCGGTGCCGAGCACGTCGGAGAGGGTGAGCAGCGAGGTCAGCAGGTGGTCGTCGGCGGCCGCCTCCTTGGGCAGGGTGACGAGGGTGCCGTCGGCGAACGGCACGCGCACGGCCTCGCCCTGGCCGCCGTCGTAGCCGACGGAGCCCCAGAAGCCGCCGTGCACACAGGAGGTGGTCAGGCCCTCGCGGCAGTACTCGCAGGTGCCGTCGGACCACATGAAGGGGGCGACCACGAGGTCCCCGCGCCTGACCGTGCCCACCTCGGAGCCGGTCTCCTCGACGATGCCGAGGAACTCGTGCCCGATGCGCTGACCGGGCTGCCGGGCGGCTTCGCCGCGGTAGGCCCACAGGTCGCTGCCGCAGATGCAGGCGCGCAGCACCCGTACGACGGCGTCGGTGGGCAGCTGCACCACCGGCTCGGGCACGTCCTCCACGCGCATGTCGAAGGGGGCGTGGATGGTGGTGGCGCGCATGGTGCGGGTCTTTCTCTTGCGGGGGGCTCGGCGGTGGTCGAGCGCGTCTCACGGTACGCCGTGCCGGGGGCGTGGTGCGCGCCGAGGGGGCGCCGGACCAGGGGAAAGAAGGGGAAAGAAGGGGAAGGAGCGGGGCGGCCCGGAACTCCGTACCCGCCGGGCGGGGTTCGGGAGGCGCCCTGGCGCGAGGTGCGAACAGGCGCTCGCCCGGGGCCGTACGGGCATACGGGCCGGGGCCGTACAGGCATGCGACGGCCGGCCCGGCGGGGCGTGGTCTTCGGCCCTGGGGGCCCTCGGTGTCGGTGGCGGCCCGTATCCTCATTGACCATGCTCGAAGACCGTGCGACCGCTGTGTCCTCCCCCGCCCCGTGGCCGGCCGTGTATCCGAAGGGATACGCGGTCGTTGACGTGGAGACCACCGGCCTGGCCCGCGACGACCGGATCATCTCGGCCGCCGTCTACCGCCTGGACGCGCGCGGCGAGGTCGAGGACCACTGGTACACGCTGGTGAACCCCGAGCGCGACCCCGGCCCGGTGTGGATACACGGGCTGACGAGCGAGGTCCTCGAAGGGGCCCCGCTCTTCACGGAGGTGGCGGAGGAGTTCGCGGCCCGGCTGGACGGCCGGGTGCTGGTCGCGCACAACGCGGTCTTCGACTGGCAGATGATCGCCCGGGAGTACGCGCGCGCGAGCAAGGAGCCCCCGGTGCGGCAGCGGCTGTGCACCATCGCGCTCTCCAAGGAGCTGGGCCTGCCGCTGCCCAACTTCAAGCTGGAGTCGCTCGCGGCGCACTTCGGGGTCGTGCAGCAGCGCGCCCACCACGCCCTGGACGACGCGCGGGTGCTGGCCGAGGCGTTCCGCCCGAGCCTGCGCGCGGCCGCCGCGGGGAACGTACGGCTGCCGCTGCTGGAGTGCCGTCCGCTCACCGAGTGGTCGGACGCGCCGCGCATCGGCCGGCAGGGCGGCGGCGGTTACGGGGGCTCGGCGAGCTGGCGTCCGGCGCGCAAGCGGCCCGCGTGTCCGTACCCCAACCCCGGGCGGTACGAACCGGGCAAAAGACTCAAGCAGGGCATGCGGGTGGCGTTCTCGGGCGACACCTCCACCGAGCGCGACCTGCTGGAGGACCGGGCCGTCGAGGCCGGGCTGCACGTGGCGACCAGCCTGTCCCGGCTGACCAGCCTGCTCGTCACCAACGACCCCGACTCGGGCACCTCCAAGACGGCCAAGGCCCGCCAGTTCGGCACCCCGGTGGTGGACGAGGCGGCGTTCGGGCAGCTGCTGCGGGACGTGGAGTCCGCCGGCACGGAGGCGTAGCCGGCCCGGCCGCGGGGCGTGACCGGATGGGCATGCCAGCCGTCCGGGCGGACGGGTGATTCGCCGCGACTCGCCCCGCCCCCGCTCGCCCGGCGCCCCGGAACGGCCCACCCTGAGCCGCATGGCGAGATGCGAAGTATGCGGCAATGACTACGGAATGACCTTCGAGGTTCACGCGCAGGGCGCGGTGCACGTCTTCGACTGCTTCTCCTGTGCCATTCACCGCATGGCCCCCATCTGCGAGCACTGCCGGGTGCAGATCATCGGGCAGGGCGTCGAGGTGCAGGGCCACTGGTACTGCGGTGCCCACTGCGCGCGGGCCGAGGGCAGGACGGGGGTGGTCGACCGGGTGTGACCTGGTGCCCGGGTGTGACCCGGTACCCGCCCGAATGCGCCCCACGGCCCGGGGGTACCGTCGTGGGGTGCACCGCTACCGCTTCCTGCTGACCCCCCAGTGGGTGATCCTCACCCTCGTCGCGATCGCGCTGATTCCGACGATGATCAGGCTCGGCTTCTGGCAGCAGCACCGGTACGAGGAGCGCACCGCCCGCAACGACCTGGTCTCGCGGGCGCTGCACGCCGACCCCGTGCCCGTCGAGCGGCTCACCTCCCCCGGCCACGCCGTGACGCGCCTGGACAAGTACCGCACCGTCACCGCGACCGGCACCTTCGACACCGCCCACGAGGTGGTCGTCCGGCGCCGCACCAACTCCGACGGCGCGGTCGGCTTCCACGTCCTGACCCCGCTGCGGCTGACGGACGGCGCGGTCGTGCTGGTCAACCGGGGCTGGATTCCCGCCGACGGTGTGCAGACGGCCTTCCCGAAGATCCCGAAGCCTCCGGCCGGCCGGACCACCGTCACCGGGCGGCTCATGGCCGACGAGACGACCGCGGCCAGCGGCATCAAGAACGTCAAGGGCCTGCCCGACCGGCAAATCATGCTGATCAACAGCGCGGAGGAGGCCCGGCGGCTCGGCGCGAAGGTCCTCGGCGGCTATGTCGAGCAGACCGCGCCCGCGCCCAGGGGCGGCACCCCGGAGCAGATCTCCAGCCCGGGCAGCGAGGACGCTCCGCTGAACTACGCGTACATGATCCAGTGGTGGCTGTTCGCCGCCGGTGTCCCGGTGGGCTGGTGGTTCCTGGTCCGCCGCGAGATCCGGGACCGGGCGGAGGCGGCGGCCGGTGGCGGCGCGGAGGGCGGCCCGCAGGACGGCACGCCTGACGGCTCCGGGGACGGCTCCCGGGGCAGCTCCGAGGGCGGCTCCTCGGCGACCGAGCCCGCCGCCGTATAGCGCCCCCACCGGGGTGGCGGGGGTGTCACTCCCCCGGCCCCACCGTCTGATTGCCCCTCAGACCCGCCGGGAACCCGCTTCCCGTGAACGCGCGCATCGAGGACTACGCCCTCATCGGCGACGAGCAGACCGCCGCCCTGGTCGGCCGGGACGGCTCGATCGACTGGCTGTGCCTTCCCCGCTTCGACTCCGGCGCCTGCTTCGCCCGGCTGCTCGGCGACGACGACAACGGCCACTGGCGGATCGCCCCCCAGAGCGCGGGTACGTGCACCCGGCGCGCCTACCGGCCCGACACCCTCGTCCTGGACACCGAGTGGGACACCCCGGACGGGACGGTGCGCGTCACCGACCTGATGCCGCAGCGCGCCCGGGTGCCCGACGTCGTACGGATCGTGGAGGGCGTCAGCGGGCGGGTCCTCGTGCGCAGCACGCTGCGGCTGCGCTTCGACCACGGCTCGATCGTGCCGTGGATGCGGCGCTCGGACGGGCACCGGGTGGCCGTCGCGGGCCCCGACTCCACCTGGCTGCGCACCGTGCCGCCGGTGCGCACCTGGGGGCAGGACTTCGGCACGCACTCCGAGTTCACCGTCGAGGAGGGCGAGCGGGTGGCGTTCGTGCTCACCTGGCACCCCTCGCACGAGCCGCGCCCCCGGCTGATCGACCCGTTCGAGGCGCTGGAGTCCAGCGTGCGGGACTGGCGGAGCTGGGCGGGACAGTGCCGGTACGAGGGGCCGTACCGCGACGCCGTGGTCCGCTCGCTGCTCACCCTCAAGGCGCTCACCTACCGCCCGACCGGCGGCATCGTGGCCGCCGCGACCACCTCCCTCCCGGAGAAGCTGGGCGGGGTGCGCAACTGGGACTACCGCTACTGCTGGCTGCGCGACTCCACCCTGACCCTCGGCGTGCTGCTCGCGGCGGGGTACCACGAGGAGGCCGAGGCCTGGCGCGACTGGCTGCTCCGGGCGGTCGCGGGCAGCCCGGAGGACCTCCAGATCATGTACGGGGTCGCGGGCGAGCGGCGGCTGCCGGAGAGCGAGCTGCCCTGGCTCTCCGGGTTCGCCCGCTCGGCACCGGTCCGGATCGGCAACAGCGCGGTGGACCAGCTCCAGCTGGACGTGTACGGCGAGGTGATGGACTCCCTGTGGCTCGCGCGCCAGTCGGGCCTCTCACCCCGGCCGCACATGTGGTCCCTGCAGTGCGCGCTGATCGACTTCCTGCGCTCCCAGTGGCGGCAACCCGACGAGGGACTGTGGGAGGTGCGCGGGGGCCGCCGGCAGTTCACGCACTCCAAGGTGATGGTGTGGGTGGCCGTCGACCGCGCCGTACGCACGCTGGAGGAGCACCCCGGCCTGGAGGGCGACCTCGCGGGCTGGCGGGAGCTGCGGGACGACATCCACCGGGAGGTGTGCGCCAAGGCGTACGACCCGGAGCGCAACACCTTCACCCAGTACTACGGCTCGCGCACCCTGGACGCCGCGCTGCTGCTGATCCCGCGCGTCGGTTTCCTGCCGCCGGACGACCCGAGGGTGATCGGCACGGTGGACGCGATCCGCGCGGGGCTCGGCCAGGACGGCTTCGTGCGCCGCTACGACACCGAGGACGCCGGGGGCCCGGTGGTGGACGGGCTGCCCGAGGGCGAGGGCGCCTTCCTGGCCTGCTCGTTCTGGCTGGCCGACGCCCTGCACATGACCGGCCGCACCGAGGAGGCGAAGGATCTGTTCGCGCGGCTGGTCGACCTGTCCAACGACGTCGGGCTGCTGGCCGAGGAGTACGACCCGGTGGCCGGCCGCCAGCTCGGCAACTACCCGCAGGCCTTCAGCCACATCGCCCTGGTGAACACCGCCCGCACGCTCTACGGGGGCGAGAGGGCAGGATAGGGGGCATGGATCTTGGACTGAAGGACCGGGTGTACATCGTGACCGGGGCCTCGCGGGGGCTCGGCAACGCCGCCGCGCGCCAGCTGGTCGCCGACGGGGCGAAGGTGGTCGTCAGCGGACGGGACGAGAAGCGGGTGGCCGACGCGGCCGCCGAGCTGGGCCCGGACGCGGTGGGCGTGGCCGTCGGCAACGGCGATCCTCAGGCGCCCGAGCGGCTGATCGCGGCCGCCCGTGAGCACTTCGGGCGCTTCGACGGCATCCTCGTGAGCGTCGGCGGGCCGCCGCCCGGGTTCGTGGCGGACGTGACGGACGAGCAGTGGCGGGACGCCTTCGAGTCGGTGTTCCTGGGCGCGGTGCGCCTGGCCCGCGCGGCGGCGGCCGAGCTGGAGCCGGGCGGGGTCATCGGCTTCGTGCTGTCCGGCTCGGTGCACGAGCCGATCCCGGGGCTGACCGTCTCCAACGGACTGCGCCCCGGACTCGCCGGGTTCGCGAAGTCCCTCGCGGACGAGCTGGGCCCGCGCGGCATCCGGGTCCTCGGGCTGCTGCCGGGCCGTATCGACACCGACCGGGTGCGCGAGCTGGACAGCCTGTCCGCCGACCCGGAGGCGACCCGCACGGCCGCCGAGTCCCGTATCCCGCTGCGCCGTTACGGCACCCCGGAGGAGTTCGGCCGGGTGGCCGCCTTCCTGCTGTCCCCGGCGGCGTCCTATGTGACGGGCGTGATGGTGCCGGTGGACGGCGGTATGCGGCGCGGTTTCTGACGGGCCGTCAACTCGCGCTGTCAGGGCTCGACTTCACGGTGGTCAGGTGACGCGTCCCGCGCGGTGCCTGATCACCCGCAGCCGGACCTCGGCGGGCAGGGCGGCGAGGCCCGCCGAGTCCCGGGCGCGGGCCAGGGGGCCCGAGGTGAACTCCGCGAGCGCGGCGCCGGGGGGCATGTCCGGCTCCAGCCGGAACCAGGCCCGTACGGCGGGCGCACCCCGGCGGCCGGTCAGCAGGACGTCGCTCTGGGCCATGCCCTCCTGCCCCGAGGCGTCCCGGGAGAGGGCGTTCTGCAGGGCCGAGCCGCGCAGCCGGGCGGTGCCGCCGTCGCCGGTGTCGACCCGGACCTCGGACACCCGGTGCCGGCGCAGTACCGACACCAGCCACCACACGCCGATCAGGAAGAGGATCGCGAGCCCCGCGATGAGGGCGGGCCACCACCAGTCGGCGTCCCGGAACGCGGTGCGCTCGGCCCGGCTGAGCAGCACGTCGTGCGGCCCGGTGTGGATCCACCAGCGCGGGAAGGGCGCCCCGAGCCCGGCGGCGAGGACCACACCGCCGAGGGCGAGCAGCAGCAGTCCGGCCACGGCGAGCAGGACGCGGTTGACGATGCCGGTGCGCATCGGGCTCACCCCTTCTTCCCGGGACGGCGGACCCGTACCGACAGCTTCGGCGGGCGGCTCAGCCCCAGCTCGTGGACCGCGCCGTCGAGCGTGGAGTCGAGGTCGGCGCGGACCTCGTCCGGTTCGCGGAAGTGCGAGACCACCTTCACGTCCGCCTTTCTGCGGCCGACCCGTACCCGTGCCTCGCGGACGCCGGAGATGTCCATGGCGCGGTCGCGCAGCAGCACGGCGGCGGCCTCGCGGCGCAGCGCGGCGCGGACGTCGGGGTGCGGACGGCTCATCGGCAGCAGGCGGCGCAGGCCGGGGGTGAGGGCGAGGAGGATCAGCCAGAGCCCGACGGCGGCGACGAAGGCCGCGCCGGCCAGCACCGGGACCGCGTCGAGCCGTTGCTCGGCGAGCTGCCGGGCCAGTTCGCGGCGCCAGTACATCGCGGGGTGTCCGGCGCGCACGGCGGCCACGTCGTACAGCAGCAGGCCCGCGCCGCCGATCACGCACAGGGCGACGAGGGCGGCCGGGATACGGCGCGCGGACCAGAAGCGGCCGCTGCCCTGCTCGGGCGGGGGCGTGGGCTGCTCCCCTGCGTCGAGGACGGGCAGGCGGTGGGTGGTGTTCTCGCTCATGTCGTCCTCCCGTGCGCGTCGCCGGGCAGGGCCACCGGGTGCAGCCGTTCGACCTGGACGACCACCTCGGGCACCGTCATGTTCACCACCTCGCCCACCCGCTCGGTGACCTGACGGCGTACGGCGGCGCAGCGGGCGCCGATGTCGGCCGGGTAGGCGAGTTCGAGGGAGATCCGCACGCGGGCCGTGCCGACCGGGCCGCCCTCGCCGCGCGCGGCGCCGGAGCCGTGGGGACGGACGGCGACGGTGGCGTGCGGGCGCGGGACGCCCGGCGGGAGCGGGGCGAGGGCCTCGCGGGCCGCCTGCGCGGCGATCTTCGCGACGACCCTGTCCGCGATCCGGGTGGCGCCGCGCCCGCCCGCCGGTGTGGGCTCCGTGGCCGGACGGCCGGCCGCCGTCGCGCTCACGGCGCTCACCGCCGCCGGTCGCGCCGGTTGTCGCGGGCCCGGAAGAAGTCGCCCGGTTCCAGGTCGCCGTCCAGGAAGCGGCCGACGACGAACCCGACGGCTCCGAGCGCCGCCACCAGCAGGAAGGCCCCGAATCCGCCGAAGTACCCGGCGAATCCCAGCGCCAAGCCGGCGATCATGCCGGCCACGGCCATGCTCATAGCGCACCTCAGTTCGTCAGGCCCCTGTAACCCGGATTCCCCCTACGGCTCAGTGAATACGCGCGGCTCACTGAATACGCGGCGGGACCGGCTCCTCGTCGTCCTCCTCGTCGGGGAGCTTGACGTCGCTGACCGCGATGTTGACCTCCACGACGTCCAGCGAGGTCATGCGCTCCACGGCGGCGACCACGTTCTCGCGCACGGCGCGGGCCACGTCGCCGATGGAGTAGCCGTACTCCACGACGATCTCCAGGTCGAGCGCGGTCTGCACCTCGCCCACCTCGGCCTTCACGCCCCGGGTCACGGCCTTCGAGCCGCCGGGGAGCCGGTCGCGGGCGGCGCCGAAGGTGCGGGCGAGCCCGCTGCCCATGGCGTGCACACCGTTCACGTCGCGTGCGGCCATTCCGGCGATCTTCTCCACCACGCCGTCCGCGATGGTGGTACGGCCCCGGGCCGCCGGGTCACCGCCGCCGCGCCGGGTGGTCTTGCGGGTGGACACCTGCGACTCGCTGTCTCCGCCGGGGCTCGTGGTCGTCTCGGTCATCGCCGTAGGTCCCTTTCGGTCGTGGTTCCCCGCCCACCGTAAGCACGGCTGCGCGAATGCGCGCCAGGTATACGGCAGGCTGGAGGAATGACGTCGGAGTGGACACAGGCGGTACGGCAGCGGCTGGGCGCGGGCAGACTCCTGCCCCTCGGCGGCAGCCGCGACGGCGCGTGGATCTCGGAGCAGGCGGCCGGGGCGGTGCTGGGGAGCACGGCCACGGCCGAGGTGCCGGGGGTACGGCTGGGGGCCCTCAGGATCGGGCTCGCCGATCCGGCGGACACCGGGGAACCGGTCGTACCGCCGCCGCCGAGCGCGCTGCCGCCGGGGGCCCTGCGGGTGACGGCGGACTTCGCGGCGGGCGCCGAGCGGCCGCTGCCGGTGACGGCGGACCTGCTGCGGGCGGCCCTGGCGGACGCCGCGACCCGGCTCCTCGGGCTCGCGGTCACGGAGGTGGACCTGCGGGTGACGGACCTGCTGGGCCCGGCGGACGGCGGTCCCGAGCCGCGCCGCGTCCCGGGGCCGCCGTCGGCCGCCGAGGCCACGGATCCGGACGGCTACCTGGTGGCCACGGCCGCGCGGGCGGTGCCCGGGGTGACCCGGCTGACGGCCGTGCTCGGGGACCGCTGCGGGGTGGTGCGGACGGAACGGCCCGCCGTGCCGGCGTCCCTCCCCCGCCGCCATGTGTGCGTGGAGCTGGCCGCCGACCCCGGCCACCGCACCGTCGAGGTGGCCCGCGCGGTGCGTACGGCGGTACGGGACGCGCTGGAGGACCACCCGACGGTGGCGGTGCTGGTGACGGCGGTGGAGGAACCGGAGGCGGAGTCCGGTCCTGTCACGTGAGTTACGGCAGCTTGGGCCGGGGGCTCAGCCGCCTCGGTCGCCTCAGTCGCCTCAGTCGCCGATGCCCGCCAGGTCGCGCAGCCGGCGCGTCTGGGAAGCGCGCTCGGCCGTGCGCTGCTCGTCGTAGGTGCGCTTGGGGGCGCCGCGCAGCAGGGCCTTGGTCTCCACCACGGCGTCCCGGGGCGCGGCGAGCAGCGCGGCGGCCAGGTCGGCGGTCGCGGCGTCGAGTTCGGCGGCCGGGACCGCCGCGTTGGCCAGGCCGGAGACGACGGCCTCCTCGGCGTGCACGAAGCGGCCCGTCACGCAGATCTCCAGGGCGCGGGCGTACCCGACCAGGCCGACCAGCGGGTGCGTGCCGGTGAGGTCGGGCACCAGGCCCAGGCTGGTCTCCCGCATGGCGAACTGCACGTCGTCCGCGACGATCCGCAGGTCGCAGGCGAGCGCGAGCTGGAAGCCGGCCCCGATCGCATGGCCCTGGACAGCGGCGATGGACACGAGGTCGTTCCGCCGCCACCAGGTGAAAGCCTCCTGGTACTCGGCGATGGTCGCGTCGATCCCGGCGTCGTCACGGCGCGCGAGATCGACGAAGGTCGGCTCGCCCTCGATCCCCTCCGGCGTGAACATGCGTCGGTCGAGTCCGGCGGAGAAGGACTGGCCCTCGCCGCGCAGCACGACGACACGCACGGTGCCCGGCAGCAGCTTCCCCGCCTCGGCCAGCGCCCGCCACATGGCGGGGCTCTGCGCGTTGCGCTTGGCCGGGTTGGTCAGCGTCACCGTGGCGAGCGCGTCGTCGACGGTGAGCCGTACGCCGTCCTTGTCGAGTACAGGAGCGAGGTCCTTGTCGGGCGAAGCCATGGGGCGCCTCCGATGGGTGCGGTCAGCACGCGGTGCCCTGCGGCATCGCGAAGTGACTGCACAGTAACCACCCGGGCGATCACACGACCGACCGGGTGGCCACCATCGAAGCCGATGGGCCGCCCGGAGTCAGGACGATGCGGCCTTCTTGCCCCGGGTCGCTCCGCCACGCCCACGCAGCGTGACGCCCGACTCGCTGAGCATCCGGTGTACGAAGCCATACGAGCGGCCGGTCTCCTCGGCCAGCGCCCGGATGCTCGCACCGGAGTCGTACTTCTTCTTCAGGTCTGCCGCGAGCTTGTCGCGCGCGGCGCCGGTCACCCGGCTGCCCTTCTTCAGAGTCTCGGCCACCCGTGCCTCCTCATGGGAAGTGCGCTCTGGTCTTCTCATGATCACCCCTCCGGCGCGTGATGGCCACCCATTCGGCAAGGTCCGTGAGACAAGGTTGTGACGACAGGAGCACATCCCCACATGCGGAATCCTTGATTCCACCGCCGGGCGCGCGGGCTTTTCGCGCGGTCTTCCGGTGAATCACCAGGTCACGGACGCGGAACGGCCGGTCCCCCCGTGCTGGGGGGACCGGCCGCGAAATCCGTGTACGACACACCTCGGTACGAGGAGATCTCACACAGATGAGGGATCACCGATAGGCCGAATGATCCATGTCCGTGGATCACGCAAGGGCGACGAGGTCCGCGTAGTCGGAGCCCCACAGGTCCTCGACGCCGTCCGGGAGCAGGATGATCCGCTCCGGCTGGAGCGCCTCGACGGCGCCCTCGTCGTGGGTGACCAGGACGACGGCGCCCTTGTAGGTGCGCAGGGCGCCGAGGATCTCCTCGCGGCTGGCGGGGTCGAGGTTGTTGGTGGGCTCGTCCAGGAGCAGCACGTTGGCCGAGGAGACGACCAGGGTGGCGAGCGCCAGGCGGGTCTTCTCGCCGCCGGAGAGGACGCCGGCGGGCTTGTCGACGTCGTCGCCGGAGAACAGGAACGAGCCGAGCGTCTTGCGGACCTCGACCAGGTCCAGGTCCGGGGCGGCGGAGCGCATGTTCTCCAGGACCGTGCGCTCGGGGTCCAGGGTCTCGTGCTCCTGGGCGTAGTAGCCGAGCTTGAGGCCGTGGCCGGGGACGACCGAGCCGGTGTCGGGCTCCTCGGCGCCGCCGAGCAGGCGCAGCAGGGTGGTCTTGCCGGCGCCGTTGAGGCCGAGGATGACGACGCGGGAGCCCTTGTCGATGGCCAGGTCGACGTCGGTGAAGATCTCCAGCGAGCCGTACGACTTCGACAGGCCCTCCGCCATCAGCGGGGTCTTGCCGCAGGGGGCGGGCTCGGGGAAGCGGAGCTTGGCGACCTTGTCGGACTGGCGGACGGCCTCCAGGCCGGAGAGCAGCTTGTCGGCGCGCTTGGCCATGTTCTGCGCGGCGACCGTCTTGGTGGCCTTGGCGCGCATCTTGTCGGCCTGCGAGTGCAGGGCGGCGGCCTTCTTCTCGGCGTTCTGCCGCTCGCGCTTGCGGCGCTTCTCGTCGGCCTCGCGCTGCTGCTGGTAGAGCTTCCAGCCCATGTTGTAGACGTCGATCTGGGCGCGGTTGGCGTCCAGGTAGAAGACCTTGTTGACGACCGTCTCGACCAGGTCGACGTCGTGGGAGATCACGATGAAGCCGCCGCGGTAGGTCTTGAGGTAGTCGCGCAGCCAGGCGATCGAGTCGGCGTCGAGGTGGTTGGTCGGCTCGTCGAGCAGCAGGGTGTCGGCGTCCGAGAAGAGGATGCGGGCCAGCTCGACGCGGCGGCGCTGACCGCCGGAGAGGGTGTGCAGGGGCTGGCCGAGCACGCGGTCGGGCAGGTTCAGCGCGGCGGCGATGGTCGCGGCCTCGGCCTCGGCGGCGTACCCGCCCTTGGTGAGGAACTCCGTCTCCTGGCGCTCGTACTGCTTGAGCGCCTTCTCGCGGGTGGCGCCCGAGCCGTTGGCGATGCGCTGCTCGTTC
Source organism: Streptomyces sp. NPDC005435 (assembly GCF_040703155.1). NCBI lineage: Bacteria > Bacillati > Actinomycetota > Actinomycetes > Kitasatosporales > Streptomycetaceae > Streptomyces > Streptomyces sp. NPDC005435. The sequence goes on along the minus strand of NZ_JBEXEQ010000013.1, from coordinate 179,137 downwards.
TCGCGCATCTTGCGGATCAGTGCGTCGAGCCCGCGCGCGGAGAGGATGCGGTCGCGGGCGAGCACGTCGAGGTCGCCGGTGCGGGGGTCCTGCGGGAGGTAGCCGACCTCGCCGGAGCGGGTGATCTGGCCGGCGGCGGGGATGCCCTCGCCGGCCAGGCACTTGGTGAGGGTGGTCTTGCCGGCGCCGTTACGGCCGACCAGGCCGATGCGGTCGCCCTTGGCGACACGGAAACTGGCGTTCTCGATGAGGATGCGGGCACCGGCGCGCAGCTCGATACCGGAGGCGGAGATCACGGACAGACTCCTGGACGTACGGGACGGGATCGTCGGGCGGTCAGCTGAGGGCGTTCCCGCCGTCTAATGCGCGAGGAGAAAGGCCATGCGGGCAATTCTAACGGGGGCGGGCAAGGGGGTTTCCTGATGCGGGTGCCCGCCGGGGGTCGGGGGCTTCGTCGCGCCGGGGCGGCTCTCCTGCGGCGGGGCCGGGCGGAAGCCCCGCAGGGCCCCGGTGGTCGGGGGTAGGCGGGCGGGTAAGGATGGCGGCAGGGCGCCGGATGTGAGGGTGGCGCCGGGACGGAAGGTGTGGGAGCCGTGCGGTTCGACGATGACGCGAATCTCGACACGTCAGAGGTGCAGGACGTGCGCGGGAGCCGGATTCCCGGTGGGCGGGCGACCATCGGGGGTGGCATCGGCGGGCTGATCGCCGTGCTGCTCGCGTTGTTCCTGGGGGTGGGTCCTGATCAGCTCGGGCTGTCGTCCGGCGGGGATCAGGCGGCGCCGCAGCCGTCGTCGATCGGGCAGGTGCAGGAGTCGTGCCGTACCGGCAAGGACGCGAACACGCGGACCGACTGCCGGATGGTGGCGGTGGTCAACAGCGTGCAGGACTACTGGTCGCAGGAGTTCCGCAGCCAGGGCCGGACGTATACGCCGGCGACGACCGTGCTCTTCAGCGGCCAGATCCGTACCGCCTGCGGCGCGGCGACCGCTGCGGTGGGGCCCTTCTACTGCCCCGGCGACGGCAAGGTCTATCTGGACCTGGGCTTCTTCGACGAGCTGCGGACGAAGTTCGGGGCGACCGGCGGCCCGTTCGCGCAGGCGTACGTCATCGCACACGAGTACGGCCATCACGTACAGGACCTGGAGGGCACCCTCGGCCGCACCCAGGACGGCCTGACCGGTGAGAGCAGCAACTCGGTGCGCACCGAGCTCCAGGCCGACTGCTACGCCGGGGTGTGGGCCCACCACGCGACGACGACACCGGACGAGTCGACCGGGCGCCCGCTGATCACCAGCCTGACCCCGGCGGACATCAAGGACGGTCTGAACGCGGCGGCGGCCGTGGGCGACGACCGGATCCAGCAGGAGTTCCAGGGCCGGGTGACCCCGGAGACCTGGACGCACGGCTCCTCGCTCCAGCGCCAGCAGTGGTTCGACCAGGGTTACCGCACGGGCGATCCGGCCCGGTGCAACACCTTCGGCTGACCCGTACCGGGAAACGCCCCGGGCGTTGTCAGTGGCGGGTGTCACACTGAGCGGCGAGTCACCACGGATCCGGACAAGGCGTCCGGAGGTACCCGGCGCACAAGGGAGTGATCGCCATGGCGGCAACGGACGGCGGACGGCCGAGCGTCTACCCGACGGTGCTCTACGCGGACGCGAAGGCCGCGATCGCGCAGCTGACGGAGGCCCTCGGCTTCACCGAGCTGACGGTGTACGAGTCGGAGGACGGCACGGTGCTCCACGCCGAGCTGGCCCAGGGCAACGGCGCGGTGATGCTCGGCTCCAAGGGGCGCGGCGGCGTCTTCGACTCGGTGATGAAGGACGCCGGGCCCGCGGGGGTGTACATCGTCGTGGACGACGTGGACGCCCACCACCAGCGGGCCGTGGAGCACGGCGTGGAGATCCTGATGCCCCCGACGGACCAGGACTACGGCTCGCGGGACTACATGGCGCGGGACGCCGAGGGCAACGTCTGGAGCTTCGGGACGTACGCCCCGGCGATCGCGCTCTGAGTTCCGGGCCGCCGAGGGGGACGGCGTACGGCTAGCCGCCCGTGTGCACCTGGAAGGCGGCCCGGCGCACGGCCTTGGCGAGGGCGGGGTCGGGGTGCGCGGCGGCGAGGGCGACCAGGACCTGCACGGTGCGGGGGTGGCCGACGGCGCGGACCTCCTCCAGCAGGGCGGGGACGGTGGGCTGCACGGCGGCCTCCAGGTGCCGTACCAGCATCTCCGTCTCGCCGTGGTCGGCGACGGCGGCGGCGGTGTCGACCCAGAGCCAGGTGGCCTCCTCGCGGGTGAGCACCTCGTGCGCGTCCTCGGGGTCCACGCCGTCGTGCTCGGCGAGCCACAGCAGGGCGTACGGCCGCAGCGCGGGCTCCTCGACGACCGCGCGGACGTCGGGCTCGGCGGGGGCGCCGACGACGCGCAGCGCCTCGAAGGCGAGCCCGCGCAGCAGGGCGTCCTCGCCCCGGGCGGCCTCGATGAGCTGGCCGACGGCGCCGCCGACGGGGCGGGCGGCGAGCCAGGCGCGGTACTCGGCGCGGGCCGCGTTGGGGCGCAGCTGGGCACAGCCGCGCAGCATGTCCTCGGCGGACTGCTCGATGTTCCCGGCGGGGCTCTGCGCGGCCACGCAGATCTGCTCCAGCTTGACCCAGACGGCCCAGCTGCCGAGCGGGGTCAGGGTGGCGTGGCCGTCGCCGTGGGTGAGGGCGCCGACCGAGGCCAGCGCCTGGACGGCCCAGTCGAGGAGGGGGGCGAGCGGGGCGTCGGCGGGCCCGTCGTCCGGGGCGGCGAGCGGGGCGGGGACGCCGGGGGCGTAGGAGACCTCGCAGCGCTCGGTGCGCAGTTCGGTGACGCGCTGCTCCAGCAGGTCGAGCAGCTGCTCGACGGGCACGGGTCCGGCGGAGAGCTGGAGGAAGGAGAGCACCTGGGGCATGGCCGAGACGACCTCGGCGACGGCGGCCGGTTCATGGCCCGCCGGTTCGGGGCAGGCGAGCGACCAGGCGTCGAAGAGGGCGACCCAGCCGCGCAGGACGGCGCTGTCGTCGCGGTCCCAGGCGCGCAGGCGCCAGCCGGGGCGGGCGCTGTCGCCGTGCACCTCGACGAGTCCGGCGAGGCGGGCGGTGTCCCAGTCGGCGCGGATCTGACGGGTGGTGAGGCCGAGGTCGGCGGCCGCGCGGGCGGCGGTCGTCTCGGAGAGGGTGGCCTTGCCGTCGGCGGTGGCGGCGTCGCTGCCGGGGCCGAGGGCGGCGTCGGCCCAGCGCGCGACGCGAACCGCGCCGGCCAGGCCGGTGCGTGCCATTCTGGCCAGCTCGGCGGGGGCCGGGGTGCCCTCCGGGGGCCGGGGTGCGGCGCGGCGCGGGCGCCGCTGGTTCACAGCTGTGGGGGCGGCGGCCAGGGGTCGCGGTCGGACGAGTCGGAGCCTGGAGTCGCGCGGGATACGGGACGTCACGGGTGCAGTCTTCCGGTTGACGGTCCGAAAACCCAAACGGGATGTCACGGGCGGCGACGGATAAGGCCAACGCACCAGGTCGCGGGAGCGGCACGGAGTCGGGATCAGGCCATGGGCAGGGGGCGCTCCGCCGGGGACGAAGCGGCACGGAACCGGGGATTCCGGCTCGCTGGGAGGGAGCCGCGCCGACGGGACGCCGGGGTCACATCAGCGGAACCAGGAACCGGCGGAGCCGCTCCTCGTACTCCTCGGGGCCGGCGTTCCACATGGCGGCGTGGGGGGTGCCGGGGACGGTGTGGAGGGACACCAGGTCGGGTCGGCGGTCGGCGAGGCGGCGGGAGTGGAGCCAGGGGGCGACGGTGTCGCCGGGGCCGTGGATGATCAGGGTGGGCGCGGGGACCTCGGGCGGACCGGAGCCGGCCGCTCCGGCGGCGCGCCCGGGGCGCAGTCCGGCTCTGCCCTGGGCGGCGCGTACGGCGAGGGGCAGCAGGGGGCGCGGGAGGTGGCGGGCGCGGGCGAGGGCGCGCAGCGTGGACTCCCAGTCGAGGACGGGCGAGTCGAGGATCAGTCCGGCGACATGGCCGGCCAGCGGGGAGTGCTGGGCGGCGCGCAGCGCCATGGTGGCGCCGGTGGACCAGCCGAGCAGGACGACCCGGTGGGCGCCGTGGCCGACCGCCCAGCGGATCGCGGCGTCCACATCGCGCCACTCGGTCTCACCGAGATGGTTGATGCCGTCGGGCGGGGCGGGGGCTCCGGCGTCGCCCCGGTAGGACAGCGCGAGCACCGGCAGCCGTAGCGCGTGCAGGGCGCGCAGCACGTTCAGGGACTGCTCGCGGGTGGCGCCGAGGCCGTGTACGGCGATCACCCAGGTGTCCCGCTGCCCGGGCACGAACCAGGCGGGCAGCAGGCCGTTCTCGCCGGGCACCTCGACGTCGGCGAAGTCGAGACCCAGGGCGGTGCGGGGGTCCCCGACGTGGACGTTCGGGGTGAGCCGCACCGATTCGCCAGGGGTGAGGGCGCCGTGGGTGACGCGTTCGAGGCGCCGTACGACCGTGTCGGCGGTGTGCTCGGCCGAGTCGAGGACGGGTCCGACGACCGCGTGCGTGCCGTGGCCCGTGATCCCGTACGTCCCCCGGCGCAGCGAGGCCAGATCCCGGGTGAGCGTGATCCGCCCGGCCTGTGTGGCGTGCACGGTGAGCCGGGGCTCGGTCGGCAACGGCCGCCCCGCGGGCGCCTTGAGCGCGGCCCCGCTCGCATACCGCCCCACGGCCAGGGACACGACCCCCGCCGCCACGACGGCACCGACGACGGCAGCGGACACTTTGACTGTACGCACGGCTCCAGTGTCGGGGGGCGGGGCGGGGGCGGCCAGTGGAAACGGTGTCCTGGCCGGTCAGCCCCGCTGCCCGTACCCCTTCAGGCGGTCCGTCGCCTCGGCCAGTTCCGCCTCCGTCAGCAGGGACGGGGTGTGGCCCGGCACGGAGACGGCGGTGAGCCACAGCCGGCACATCCACTCCAGCTGGGCGGTGCGGTCGTAGGCCTGGGCGAGGGTGGTGCCGTAGGTGAGGGCACCGTGGTTGCGCAGGAGGCAGCCGGTGCGGCCGACGAGGGCGGCGAGCGCGTGCGCGGCGAGTTCGGGGGTGCCGTAGGGGGCGTAGGGGGCGACCCGTACGGGGCCGCCGAGGGCGCAGGTCATGTAGTGGACCGGGGGCAGCTCGGTGACCAGGGTGGAGACGGCGGTGGCGTGCACGGCGTGGGTGTGGACGACCGCGCGGGCGTCGGTGGCGCCGTAGACCGCGAGGTGCAGGGGGAGTTCGCTGGTCGGCTTCAGCGTGCCGAGCACCTGGCGGCCGGTCAGGTCGACGCCGGTGATGTCGTCGGGGCCGAGCCGGTCGTAGGGCACGCCCGTGGGGGTGACGAGCACGGTGTCGCCGACGCGCGCGGAGACGTTCCCCGAGGTGCCGACGACCAGCCCCTCGGCGGCCGTCCGCCGCGCGGTGGCGACGACCTCCGCCCACGCCCCGGCCTCCGCCGCGCCGATCCGTCCCGCGTCACCCCGCTGCCGCTCCATGCGCCGATCCTGCCAGCCGGGCGCCCGGGGCGGGCGGTACTCCCGGGACTTCGGGCCCGGCCGTGCCGTACGTCCGATCGAACGAAAATCATGACACAGCACCACAAATCACCCCCCGCGTCCCGCCCCGCACCTTGAATGGGGCCTCCGCCGGCCGACCGGACGACGACGTTTCACCGCCACCCCGGGGGGACGCATGGCCTTCTCCGCACACCGCCGCGCCGGAGTCCTCGCGACGGCCACCGCGGCACTCACCCTCACGCTCACGGGCACCCACGCCACCGCCGCCGAACCGTCGCGCGCCGCCGTCCCGCCCCTCCCCCGGGGCCACGACGTCTCCTCGCACCAAAAGCGCGTGGACTTCGCCCGCGCCCGCGCCAGGGGCGCCCGGTTCGCGTACGTCAAGGCGACCGAGTCGACGACCTACCGCAACCCGTACTTCGCCGGGCAGTACGACGGCGCCCGGCGCGCGGGGCTGGTCCGGGGCGCGTACCACTTCGCCCTCCCGAACCGCTCCTCCGGCGCCCGCCAGGCCGCGTACTTCGTGCGGCACGGCGGAAACTGGCGCGCCGACGGGCGCACGCTGCCGCCCGCGCTCGACATCGAGTACAACCCGTACGACAAGCGCCACAAGTGCTACGGACTGAGCCACCGGCAGATGGTCCGCTGGATCTGGTCCTTCAGCGACGAGGTCCGCCGCGAGACCGGCCGCCGCCCGGTCATCTACACCACCGCCAACTGGTGGAACGCCTGCACGGGGCGCAGCCGCGCCTTCGCCGCGAGCCATGCGCTGTGGGTCGCGGGACACGGTTCCTCAAGTCCCGGGAAACTCCCCGCGGGCTGGCGTTACTGGACGTTCTGGCAGTACGGCGTCAAGGGCCGGCTCCCGGGTGACCAGGATCTCTTCAACGGCTCCGTGAACCGCCTGCGGGCCTTCGCGCTCGGCCGCTGACCCAAGGGGCGCCCGGGCTGTGCGGAACCTGTGATTCCGGACGGAATCCGGACCCCCGTTTCCGACACCGTGATGCCCGGCCGAGTTCACCTTCCGTTCACCCAGGTTGCCTACGTTCATCCAGCCAATGACGCTCGAACGATTGCCTGGGTAAATGGAAAGCTTCTCGCTGATCCTCGCGATTGTGGTGATAACCGCACTCGCGTTCGATTTCACGAACGGTTTCCACGACACCGCCAACGCGATGGCCACGACCATCTCGACCGGTGCGCTCAAGCCCAAGGTCGCGGTGGCCATGTCGGCCGCTCTCAACCTGGTGGGCGCTTTTCTCTCGGTAGAGGTCGCCAACACGATCTCCAAGGGCCTCGTCGACGAGGCCGGCATCCGTCCCGAGGTCATCTTCGCCGCGCTCACCGGCGCGATCCTCTGGAACCTCCTCACCTGGCTGGTCGGCCTCCCCTCCAGCTCCTCGCACGCCCTGATGGGCGGCCTGATCGGCGCCACCGTCGCGTCGGCGGGCTTCGGCGCCGTCCACGGCGACGTGCTGGTCACCAAGGTGCTGCTCCCGGCCGTCGCCGCCCCCCTGGTGGCCGGTCTGGCCACCATGCTCGCCACCCGGCTGTCGTACGGCGTCTCCCGGGACTCCGGCGGCGAGGCCACCCGCAAGGGCTACCGCACGGGCCAGATCGCCTCGGCCGGCCTGGTCTCCCTCGCCCACGGCACCAACGACGCGCAGAAGACGATGGGCATCATCACCCTCGCGCTGATCACCGGCGGTGCCATCGCCCCGGGCTCCAACCCGCCGGTCTGGGTCATCCTCTCCGCGGGCCTGGCCATCGCGGCCGGCACGTACATCGGCGGCTGGCGCATCATCCGCACCATGGGCACCGGCCTCACCGACCTGGAGCCCCGTCAGGGCTTCGCCGCCCAGACCAGCGCCGCAACCGCCATCCTGGCCTCCTCGCACCTCGGCTTCTCCCTGTCCACCACCCATGTCGTCTCCGGCGCGGTGATGGGCGCGGGCCTGGGCCGCAAGGGCGGTGTGGTCCGCTGGTCCACCGCGACCCGGATGTTCGTCGCCTGGGCGCTGACCCTGCCGGCCGCCGCCCTGGTCGGCGCGGGCGCCGAGTCCGTGACGGACCTGGGCGACTGGGGCACCGCCGCCGTCGCCGTCTTCCTGGCCGCCGCGAGCGCCGCCATCTGGAAGATCTCGCGCCGCGAGGTCATCGACCACACCAGCGTCGCCCCGGCCGGCGCGTACGAGGAGCCCGCCGGTGTGATCACCACCGCCATGGCCGCGGTGACCCCGCCCCCCGCGGGCACCGTCACCGAGGCCCTGGGCACCGAGGGTCTGACGGCCACCATCCCGGCCCCGGCCCTGGTCGAACCGGCCACCGCCACCCCCGTCGTCCCGCCCGCCTCCGCGGCCTGACCCGGCATCCGAAGGAGCAACCCCATGCAGATCGACTGGGCGGCCATCGGTTCCGTCTTCGGCGTCAGCCTCGTGGCGAGCGTGGCCCTGGTGGTCCTGTTCACCCTGGGCGTCGGCGGCCTGGCCCGCCGCGAGAAGGCCGCCGCGCGCGGCGAGTCGGCCGCCCTCGCGGTGACCGGCGCGTACGTCTGCTTCGCCGCGTGCGCGGCGGCGGTGGCGTACGGGTTCTATCTGATCGTGGGCAAGGCCTGAGCCCGCGGTCCCTTCCGAGCAGTACGTGTGTGAGGCCCCTCCCGGCACCTTCCGGGCGGGGCCTCGCCGTTTCCCAGGAGCGGTCCTCGCCCTTTCCCGGGGAAGGCCCTCGCCGTTTCCCGGGCCCCCGGCGTACGCCCGGCACGCGGCTGCGGTAGGCCCCGATGTGGGCCCGCCCACACTCTCCTCCCGCAGGTCAAGGGCAGGTTGACGGCCCTTCGGGGCCCGTGGTGGACTTCCGGGGCCATGTACGGCGGCAGAAGAGGAAGCCGGTGCGAATCCGGCGCGGTCCCGCCACTGTCACCGGGGAGTGATCCCCGCGAGCCAGGAACTCCTGCCGCCGGTCTCGTCGAACCAGGGCGTGGACACCCTGAGTGAGGACATACCGCGATGCTCGGCTGCCCGTTGAGTACCCCTCCCAGGACCGCTCCCGCGCCCACGGCCGGCTGAGCCGATGGGTGCCGATCGCAGCTTCGCGTACGGCGCCGCCGCCGGCCTCCTGGGCGACCTGCTCCTCGGCGATCCCCGCCGCCGCCACCCCGTGGCCGCGTTCGGACGCGCCGCCGGGGCCGTCGAGCACGCGCTGTGGCACGACCACCGCGGCTGGGGCGCCCTGCACACGCTGGTGTGCGCCGGGGGCGCCGCCACGGCGGGCGCGCTGGCCGAACGCGCCGTCCGCCGCTCCCCCGCCGCGACCCTCGCGCTGACCGCGGCCGCCACCTGGGCCGTCGTCGGCGGCACCTCGCTGGCCCGGGAGGCGCGCGCCGTCGGCCGCGCCCTGGCCGACGGGGACGTGCCCGCCGCCCGCGCCCGCCTTCCGCACCTGTGCGGCCGCGACCCACAGGCGCTGGACGCCGACGGGATCGCCCGCGCCGTGGTGGAGTCGGTCGCCGAGAACACCTCCGACGCGGTCGTGGGCGCCCTGCTGTGGGGCGCGGTGGCCGGGGTCCCCGGGCTGCTCGGCTTCCGGGCCGTCAACACGCTGGACGCCATGGTGGGCCACAAGTCGCCCCGGCTGCGCCGCTTCGGCTGGGCGTCCGCCCGCCTGGACGACGTCATGGGCTGGCCGGGGGCCCGGCTGACCGCTGCCCTCGCGACGCTGGCCGGACCCGACCCGCGCGGCGCCGTCCGCGCCTGGCGCGCCGACGCCCACCGGCACCCGAGCCCCAACGCGGGACCGGTGGAGGCATCCTTCGCGGGCGCCCTCGGCCTGCGCCTCGGCGGCACGCTGTCCTACGGCGGCCGGATCGAGCACCGGCCCGTGCTCAACGGCTCCGGGCGCCCGGTCCGGGTCACCGACATCGACCGGGCGGTACGGCTCTCCCGCCGCGTCGGTCTGCTCGCGCTCGGCGTGAGCGCCGGGGCGAGCCTGATCCTGAAGGGACGCGGGAAGTGAACGGTGGTCTCCTCGTCGCGGGTACGACCTCCGACGCGGGCAAGAGCGTCGTGACGGCCGGGATCTGCCGCTGGTTGGTGCGCCAGGGCGTGAAGGTGGCGCCCTTCAAGGCGCAGAACATGTCCCTCAACTCCTTCGTCACCCGCGAGGGCGCCGAGATCGGGCGCGCGCAGGCCATGCAGGCCCAGGCGTGCCGCGTCGAGCCGACCGCGCTGATGAATCCCGTGCTGCTCAAGCCCGGTGGCGAGCAGAGCAGCCAAGTGGTGCTGCTGGGAAAGCCGGTGGGCGAGATGAGCGCGCGCGGCTATCACGGCGGGCGCCAACAAAGGTTGCTCGGCACGGTGTTGGACTGTCTTGCCGAGTTGCGGGGCACGTATGACGCGGTGATCTGTGAGGGGGCCGGTTCGCCCGCGGAGATCAATCTGCGGCGCACCGACATCGTGAACATGGGGATCGCGCGCGGCGCGCGGCTGCCCGTCCTCGTCGTCGGCGACATCGACCGCGGCGGCATCTTCGCCTCCTTCTACGGCACGCTCGCGCTGCTCTCCCCCGAGGACCAGGAGCTGGTCGCCGGGTTCCTGGTGAACAAGTTCCGCGGCGATGTCTCCCTGCTGGAACCGGGGTTGGGCATGCTGCGCGGCCTGACGGGACGCGACACCTACGGCGTGCTGCCCTTCCAACACGGCCTCGGCATCGACGAGGAGGACGGACTCCGGGTCTCCCTGCGGGGCACCGTCCGCGAGTCCACCGTCGCCCCGCCGGTCGGCGAGGACGTGCTGCGGGTCGCCGTGTGCGCGGTCCCGCTGATGTCCAACTTCACCGACGTGGACGCGCTGGCCGCCGAACCCGGCGTCATCGTGCGGTTCGTGGACCGCCCCGAGGAACTGGCCGACGCCGACCTGGTGGTGGTGCCGGGCACGCGCGGGACCGTACGGGCGCTGGCCTGGCTGCGCGAGCGGGGTCTCGCCGACGCGCTGGTCCGCCGGGCCGCCGAGGGGCGCCCGGTGCTCGGCATCTGCGGCGGCTTCCAGGTGCTCGGCGAGCGCATCGAGGACGAGGTGGAGTCGCGCGCCGGGACGGTCGAGGGGCTCGGCCTGCTGCCGGTGCGGGTGCGCTTCGCCCGCGAGAAGACCCTCACCCGGCCGGCCGGCGAGGCCCTCGGCGAGCGGGTCGAGGGGTACGAGATCCATCACGGCGTCGCCCAAGTCCTGGGCGGCGAAGCCTTCCTGGGCGGCTGCCGGGCCGGCCAGGTCTGGGGCACCCACTGGCACGGCTCGCTGGAGTCGGACGGCTTCCGGCGCGCCTTCCTGCGCGAGGTCGCCGCCGCCACCGGGCGCCGCTTCGTCCCGGCCCCCGACACCTCCTTCGCCGCGCTGCGCGAGGAGCAGCTCGACCGGCTCGGCGACCTCATCGAACAGCACGCGGACACGGACGCGCTCTGGCGGCTCATCGAGTCGGGCGCGCCACGAGGACTGCCTTTCATCCCCCCGGGAGCGCCCGCATGAGCACAGTGTTGTTGTTGTCGACCGCCGACACCGATCTGCTGGCCGCCCGCGCCAGCGGTGCCGACTACCGGATCGGCAACCCCGTCCGCGTGGACGTCACCGGCGAGCTGCCGGGGCTCCTGGAGGGCGCCGACCTCGCGGTCGTACGGCTCCTGGGCGGCAAGCGCGCCTGGGAGGACGGGCTCGCCGCGCTGAAGGCGTCCGGGGTGCCGACCGTGCTCCTTGGCGGCGAGAGCGTGCCGGACGCCGAGCTGATGGCCGAGTCCTCGGTCCCGGCCGGGGTCGTGGCGGAGGCGCTGCGCTATCTGGTCGAGGGCGGACCGGAGAACCTCCTGGAGCTGTCCCGGTTCCTCTCCGACACCGTGCTGCTGACCGGCGAGGGCTTCGAACTTCCCCGTTCCATGCCGGAGTTCGGGGTGCACGGCTCCTACGCGCTGCGGGACGGCCGCCTGACGGTGGGCGTGCTCTTCTACCGCGCCCATGAACTCAGCGGCAACACCGGCTTCGTGGACACCCTGTGCGAGGCGATCGAGGCGCGTGGCGCCAACGCCCTTCCGGTGTACTGCGGTTCCCTGCGCGGCGCGGACCCGGCGCTGTACGAACTGCTAGGGCGGGCTGACGCCCTGATCGCCACCGTCCTCGCGGCGGGAGGCACGCACGCCTCGTCCGCGTCGGCGGGCGGCGACGAATCGTGGGACATCGGAGCGCTGGCCGACCTCAACGTCCCCGTGCTGCAAGGGTTGTGCCTCACCTCCTCGCGCGCCGCCTGGGACGCCTCCGACGCCGCCCTCTCCCCCATGGACGCGGCGATGCAGGTCGCCATCCCGGAGTTCGACGGCCGCCTGATCACCGTGCCGTTCTCCTTCAAGGAGCAGGGCCCCGACGAGGTCCCGGTCTACGTCGCCGACCCCGAGCGCGCCGCGCGGGTGGCCGGAATCGCCGTACGCCACGCGGCACTTGGGCACAAGCCGAACGCCGAGAAGCGGATCGCGCTCGTCTTCACCGCCTACCCGACCAAGCACTCCCGTGTCGGCAACGCGGTCGGCCTGGACACCCCCGCCTCGGCGGTCCGCGTCCTGGACGCGCTGCGGGACGCCGGGTACGGGGTGAGCGGATACCCGTCCGGGGGCGACGAGTTGATCCACCGGCTCATCGAGGCCGGCGGGCACGATGTGGAGTGGCTGACCGAGGACCAGCTCGCCGCCGCCCCCGCCCGGGTGCCGCTCGCGGACTACCGGGCGTGGTTCGCCACGCTCGAACCGTCGTTGCGTGACGCCATGGTGGAGGCGTGGGGCGAGCCGCCGGGGAACCTGTACGTGGACGGCGACGACATCGTGCTCGCCTCCCTGCGGTTCGGGAACGTCGTCGTGATGATCCAGCCGCCGCGCGGCTTCGGGGAGAACCCGATCGCGATCTACCACGACCCCGACATGCCGCCCTCGCACCACTATCTGGCCGCCTACCGCTGGCTGGAGAACAGCTTCGGCGCGGACGCCGTCGTCCACATGGGCAAGCACGGCACGCTGGAATGGCTGCCGGGCAAGGGACTTGGGCTCTCCGGGGGCTGTGCTCCGGACGCGGTGCTCGGTGAACTCCCGCTGGTCTACCCGTTCATCGTCAACGACCCCGGCGAGGGCACCCAGGCCAAGCGGCGCGGCCACGCCACGGTGGTCGACCATCTGGTCCCGCCGATGGCCCGCGCCGACACCTACGGTGACCTCGCCAAGCTGGAGCAACTCCTCGACGAGTACGCCCTCGTGTCCGACCTGGACCCGACGAAGGCGCCGGCCGTGCGCGCCCAGATCTGGACCCTGGTCAAGGCGGCCGAGCTGCATCACGACCTGCACGTGGACGAGCAGCCGGAGGACGACGACTTCGACTCGTTCGTCATGCACATCGACGGCTATCTGTGCGAGATCAAGGACGTGCAGATCCGCGACGGGCTGCACATCCTCGGCGGCGGCCCGCTCGGCGAGCCGCGCGTGAACCTCGTCCTGGCCGTGCTGCGCGCGTCCCAGGTCTGGGGCGGCCAGGCGAACGCCCTGCCCGGCCTGCGGGCCTCTCTGGCGGCCCATTTCGGGCTGGTGGAGAAGGAGTTGCTCGCCGAGCCGGGGGCGGCGGTGAAGGTGCCGGTGGAGCTGACGGCCCTGGTCGAGGGTCCGGCGCGGACCGGTGCGGACGCGATCGACCTGCTGGAGCAGCTGTGCCGCCGGATCGCGGAGGGGATGGAGGCGCGGGGCTGGGACGGGACGGCCGTGCCGGGGGTCCTCGAAGAAGTGCTGGGCTTTGAACTCGCCGAGGCGTCGGCGGTGTTGGACTTCGCCTGCACGGAGGTCGTGCCCCGGCTGGCGCGCACGAGTGACGAGATCGGGCACATTCTCCGCGCGCTGGACGGCGGTTACGTCCCGGCGGGACCCTCGGGCTCTCCCACCCGCGGTCTGGTCAACGTCCTTCCGACCGGCCGGAACTTCTACTCCGTCGACCCCAAGGCGATTCCTTCCCGGCTGAGTTGGGAGGTCGGGCAGTCGCTGGCGGACTCGCTGGTGCAGCGGTACCTCACCGACACCGGGGGCTACCCGAAGTCCGTCGGCCTCACGGTCTGGGGCACCTCAGCCATGCGCACCCAGGGCGACGACATCGCGGAGATCCTCGCGCTGCTCGGCTGCCGCCCGGTGTGGGACGACGCCTCGCGCCGGGTCACCGGCTTCGAGATCGTGCCGCTCTCGGAGCTGGGGCGCCCGCGCATCGACGTCACCGTCCGCATCTCCGGCTTCTTCCGCGACGCGTTCCCGCACGTGGTCGGGCTGATCGACGACGCGGTCCGGGCGGTGGCCGAGCTGGAGGAGCCGGCCGATGGCAACTACGTGCGGGCGCACGTGGACGAGGACACGGCCGAACACGGTGACCGGCGGCGCGCGACGGCCCGCATCTTCGGCTCCAAGCCGGGGGCGTACGGCGCGGGCCTGCTGCCGCTGATCGACGCGCGGAACTGGCGGTCGGACGCGGACCTCGCCGAGGTGTACGCCGTGTGGGGCGGTTACGCGTACGGGCGTGGGCTCGATGGGCGGGCGGCGCGCGGGGACATGGAGACGGCGTTCCGGCGGATCGCGGTGGCGGCGAAGAACGTCGATACCCGCGAGCACGACCTTGTCGACGCGGACGACTATTTCCAGTACCACGGCGGCATGGTCGCCATGGTGCGGCACCTCACGGGCGACAACCCCGAGGCGTATGTGGGGGATTCGGCGGTGCCGGATCAGGTGAAGACGCGCACGTTGGGTGAGGAGACGCACCGGGTCTTCCGGGCGCGTGTGGTCAACCCGCGCTGGATGGCGGCCATGCGGAGGCACGGGTACAAGGGCGCCTTTGAGATGGCGGCGACCGTGGATTACCTCTTCGGGTACGACGCCACGGCGGGCGTGGTGGACGACTGGATGTACGAGAAGCTCAGCGCGGAGTACGTCTTCGACGCGGAGAACCAGGACTTCATGAAGCGCTCGAATCCCTGGGCATTGCGCGGCATCACTGAGCGGCTGCTGGAGGCGGCGGACCGGGGGTTGTGGGCGGAGCCGGACCAGGAGACCCTGGACCGGCTCCGGGCGACCTACCTCGAACTTGAGGGAGATCTGGAGGGAGACGAGTGATCTCCCTGAGAACCCTCGCCTCTGCGGGGACAACGGCAACTGCGGCCGGAGCTCGCCTTCATCGGGAGGGCCACCCCCGCGTCTGTGGGGAGCAGGTTTCCAGCATGCCGGGCTCACAGATCGGACCCGCATCGTCCTGCTACACGTCATCCGAAGGAGTGATCAGCACGTGAGCGCGCCCTATCCCTTTACCGCCGTCGTCGGACAGGACGACCTGCGGTTGGCTTTGCTGCTGAACGCGGTGTCGCCCCAGGTGGGTGGCGTTCTCGTGCAAGGAGAGAAGGGGACCGCGAAGTCGACCACCGTCCGGGCATTGGCCACGCTGATGCCGGAGGTCGAGGTTGTGCCCGGTTGCCGCTTTTCCTGCGACCCCGCAGCCCCGGACCCGTCATGCCCTGATGGGCCGCATGTGCTGGGCTCCGGAGTGCAGCGCGCCACTGCCCTGGTAGAGCTTCCGGTCGGCGCCTCGGAGGACCGGCTGGTCGGCGCCCTCGATATCGAGCGAGCACTCGCAGAGGGAGTGAAGTCCTTCGAGCCGGGGCTGCTCGCCTCGGCGAACCGGGGGATTCTGTACGTCGACGAGGTCAATCTTCTCCCTGACCATCTCGTCGACGTGCTGTTGGACGCGGCGGCGATGGGCGCCTCGTACGTCGAACGTGAGGGTGTCTCCATCCGACACGCAGCACGCTTCCTTCTCGTCGGGAGCATGAATGCCGAAGAAGGCCAGCTGCGACCCCAACTGCTTGACCGATTCGGGCTGAGCGTGGAGGTCGCCGCCTCGCGGGAGACGGATCAGCGGGTGGAGGTCGTGCGGCGTCGGCTGGCGTACGACGACGATCCGGCCGGGTTCGCGGCGCAGTGGGCCGGCGAGGAGGCCGGCGTACGGCAACGGGTCGTCGCGGCACGTGAGTTGCTGCCCAAGGTGCGGCTCGGGGACGGGGCGCTCAGGCAGATCGCGGCGACGTGTGCCGCGTTCGAGGTGGACGGGATGCGGGCCGACATCGTGATGGCGCGTACCGCGACCGCGCTGGCCGCGTGGGCGGGGCGTACGGATGTGCTCGCGGAGGATGTGCGGCAGGCGGCGCTGCTGGCGCTGCCGCACCGCAGGCGGCGTAATCCCTTTGACGCGCCGGGACTTGACGAGGACAAGCTGGATCAGACCCTGGAGGAGTCCGCAGAGTCATCGGAGCCTTCCGGGGACGACGATCCCGATCCGGACGGGCCCGGTGGGGGCGGCCAGCCCTCTCCCGACGCGGGGCCGCAGGACGGTGACGGAGGTGCCGCCGCTTCCGAGAGCGGGGAGTCCGAGGCGGCCGGTGCTGGTGCGGGCGAGCAGGCTCCCGTACGGGCCGCCGAGCCGTTCCGTACCAAGGCGTTGAACGTGCCCGGGATCGGTGAGGGTGCGGCCGGGCGGCGTTCGCGGGCGCGGACGGAGCATGGGCGGACCACCGGGGCCCGGCGCCCTCAAGGCGCCCTGACCAAGCTGCACTTGGCGGCGACCGTGCAGGCGGCGGCGCCTCATCAGCGGGTGCGGGGGCGTTCCGGTGCGGGGCTTGTGCTGCGGCGGGACGATCTGCGGCAGGCGGTGCGGGAGGGGCGGGAGTCGAATCTCGTGCTGTTCGTGGTGGACGCCTCCGGTTCGATGGCGGCGCGGCAGCGGATGAGCGCGGTGAAGGGTGCCGTGCTGTCGTTGCTGCTCGACGCGTATCAACGGCGGGACAAGGTGGGCCTTGTGACCTTCCGGGGTGCGGCCGCCGAGGTCGCGCTGCCGCCGACCTCGTCCGTGGATGCCGCCGCCGCGCGGCTGGAGTCGCTGCCCACCGGCGGTCGTACGCCACTCGCGGCCGGGCTGCTGCGGGCGCACGAGGTGTTGCGGGTGGAGCGGTTGCGCGATCCGGCGCGGCGGGCGCTGCTCGTAGTCGTGACGGACGGGCGGGCGACGGGTGGTCCGGAGCCGGTGGCCCTGGCCGGGCGGGCGGCGCGGCTGTTCGCGGCCGAGGGGGTCGCGTCGGTGGTCGTGGACTGCGAGTCGGGCCCGGTGCGGTTGGGGCTCGCGGGGCGTCTCGCGGGTGAACTGGGCGGTACGGCGGTGACGTTGGACGAGCTGCGGGCGGACTCCATCGCCGGGCTCGTGCGGGATGTTCGGGGTATGCCGAGGAGGGCCGCGTAGTGCCGCAGGGACAGCCGAGTGTCGTACCGGACGACGGGATGACGACGCGTCAGCGGCGTAACCGGCCGCTGGTCGTCGTGCACACGGGCATCGGGAAGGGCAAGTCGACGGCCGCGTTCGGGCTGGCGTTGCGGGCCTGGAATCAGGGGTGGCCGATCGGGGTGTTCCAGTTCGTCAAGTCGGCGAAGTGGAAGGTCGGCGAGGAGAACGCGCTGCGGGTGCTGGGTGCTTCCGGGCAGGGCGGGTCCGTGGACTGGCACAAGATGGGCGAGGGCTGGTCCTGGGTGCAGCGGGACGCGCAGCTCGACAACGAGGAGAAGGCGCGGGAGGGGTGGGCGCAGGTCAAGCGGGATCTGGCCGCCGAGACGTACCGGCTGTACGTGCTGGACGAGTTCGCGTACCCGATGCACTGGGGGTGGGTGGACACGGAGGAGGTCGTCGAGGTGCTGCGGGGCCGGCCGGGCAACCAGCACGTGGTGATCACCGGGCGTAACGCGCCTGCTCCGCTGGTGGAGTTCGCGGATCTGGTGACCGACATGTCCAAGGTCAAGCATCCGATGGACGCGGGGCAGAAGGGGCAGAGGGGCATCGAGTGGTGATGTCCGTACCCCGGCTGGTCATCGCGGCGCCGTCCTCCGGCAGTGGGAAGACCACGGTCGCCACGGGGCTGATGGCCGCGTTCGCCGCGCGCGGGCTTGCCGTGTCTCCGCACAAGGTGGGGCCGGACTATATCGACCCCGGGTATCACGCGCTTGCCACCGGGCGGGTGGGGCGGAATCTCGACGCGTACCTGTGTGGGGCGGAGTTGGTGGCTCCGCTGTTTCTGCATGGGGCGCGGGGGTGTGATGTCGCCGTTGTCGAGGGGGTGATGGGGCTTTTCGACGGGGCGGCCGGGCAGGGGGAGCTTGCGTCCACCGCGCAGGTGGCGAAGTTGTTGCGGGCGCCGGTGGTTTTGGTGGTCGACGCGTCTTCGCAGTCGCGGTCGGTTGCCGCGCTGGTGCATGGGTTCGTCTCCTGGGACACGGGGGTGCGGATCGGGGGCGTGATCCTCAACAAGGTCGGGTCGGACCGGCATGAGGAGTTGTTGCGGGAGGCGCTGGAGTCTGTGGGGGTGCCGGTGTTGGGGGTGTTGCGGCGGGGGGCCGCCGTGGAGACGCCTTCTCGGCATCTTGGGCTGGTGCCGGTCGCCGAGCGGGGTGCTGCCGCGGTGTCGGCGGTGGGGGCGATGGCGGCTTGGGTTGCCGAGGGGTGCGATCTTGATGCGCTGATGGCGCTGGCTCGGGGGGCCGGGGCGTTGTCCGGTGCGGCCTGGTGTGCGGCTGAGGTCACAGAATTGCCCACCCACGACCACCCGTCTCGGTTGGTTGAAAAGGGGACGTCCGGTGCGGACGGGTCGGCTGAGAACAGCGCGGGCGGTCCGACTCGCCCGGCCGGGCAGGCGGCGGTCGGGTCGTCTCGGTCGGCTGACCTGGGTGCGGCCGGATCGTCTCGGTTGGCTGACCCCGGCACCGTGGGGTCCCCTTCGGCAGTCGAGAAGCGGGCCTCCTGCAAGACCCGCCCCCGTATCGCCGTCGCCGGTGGAGCCGCTTTCTCCTTTTCCTACGCCGAGCACACCGAGTTGCTGGCCGCCGCCGGGGCGGAGGTCGTCACGTTCGACCCGTTGCGGGACGAGGAACTGCCCGAGGGGTGCGCGGGGTTGGTGATCGGGGGCGGGTTTCCCGAGGTGTACGCGGGCGAGTTGTCGGCCAACGAGCGGCTGCGGAAGTCCGTCGCGGAGTTCGCGGAGCGCGGGGCGCCCATTGCCGCCGAGTGTGCCGGACTGCTGTATCTGTGCCGGGAGTTGGACGGGGCGCCGATGTGCGGGGTGCTGGACGCGGCCGCGCGGATGGGGGAGCGGCTGACGCTGGGGTACCGGGACGCGGTGGCCGTGGGAGACAGTTCGCTGGCTGCGGCCGGGACGCGGATGCGGGGGCACGAGTTTCATCGCACCGTCGTCGAGCCCGGGGCGGGGGCCGCGCCCGCCTGGGGGGTGCTCTCGCCCGCCCGGAGGGTCGAGGGCTTCGTACAGCGGGGCGTGCACGCGAGTTATCTGCACACCCACTGGGCGGCCGAGCCGTCGGTGGCCCGTCGGTTCACGGAGAGGTGCCGTACGTCATGAGCAGCAGGCTGATCGGGGTCGGGGTGGGTCCGGGCGACCCGGAACTGGTGACGGTGAAGGGGGTCAACGCGCTGCGGGCCGCCGATGTGGTCGTCGTACCGGTGATGGACACCGGGGAGCGGGGGCGCGCCGAGGCGACGGTGCTGCACTACGTGGACGCCGCGAAGGTGGTCCGGGTGGTGTTCGCGCTGAACGAGCGGACCGACCGGGCGCGCCGGGAGGCGGCGTGGGACGCGGCGGGCGCGCGGGTCGCCGGGCTGCTCCGGAAGCACGGGTGCGTGGCGTTCGCGACCATCGGCGACCCCAATGTGTACTCGACGTACACCTACCTCGCGCAGACCGTCGCCCAGCTGGTGCCGGGGGTCGTGGTGGAGACGGTGCCGGGGATCACCGCGATGCAGGATCTGGCGGCGCGGTCGGGTGCCGTGCTGACGGAGGGCACCGAGCCGCTGACCCTCGTACCGGTGACGGCGGGCGAGTCCGCGCTGAAGGAGGCGCTGGCCGGTCCCGGCACGGTGGTGGCGTACAAGTTCGGGCGCCGGGCCGCCGAGGTGGCCGAGGCGCTGCGGGAGTCGGGGCGGCTCGACGACGCGGTGTGGGGCTCGGCCCTCGGTCTGCCGGAGGAGTCGATACGCCCGGCCGCCGAGCTGGACGGCGCCGCGCTGCCGTATCTGTCGACCCTGATCGCGCCGCCGCGCCGGGACGGCGGCAGGGGCGGGAAGTTGTGAGGCGGCCGCACACGGCGGCGGCGGTCTCAGCCGCCCGACAGACCCACCACCAGCCAGATGAACGCCGCTCCCGCCACCGTGCACAGCAGGGTCGAGCGCGCGGGGTGGTCGTGGTGGGCCTCCGGGAGGATCTCCGCGGCGGCGAGGTAGAGCAGGGCGCCGCTGAAGAGGCCGAGATAGCCGCCGAGCAGGGGCTCGGGGATGTGCACGAAGACCGTGGAGAGGGCGCCCAGTATGGGGGCGCAGGCGTCGGCGACGAGCATGGCGACGGCGCGGCGGCGGGCGTTGCCGTAGAGGCTCGTGATGGTGAAGGTGTTGAAGCCGTCGGCGAAGTCGTGCGCGATGACGGCGAGGGCGACGGAGAGGCCCATGCCGCCGCCGACCTGGAAGGCCGCGCCGATCGCCACGCCGTCCATGACGCTGTGGCCGACCATCGCGGCGGCGGCCGTGAGGCCGACCTCGGGGGCCCGGTGATGGTCGTGCTCCTCCCCGCCGTGCGCGGCCTGGCGTCCGGCGAGGAGACGTTCCACCAGATGGGCCAGCAGGAAGCCGCCGACGAAGAGCAGCAGGGCGGCGGGTACGCCGAAGACCTCGCGGCCGGCCGCGTGCAGCGCCTCCGGCAGCAGGTCGAGGCCGACCACGCCCAGCATCAGGCCGCCCGCCAGGCCCAGCACCAGGTGGCGACGGTCGGTCACACGCTGTGCCGTCCAGCCGCCGGCCAGCGTCATCAAAAACGCGCCGAGCGCGACGAGGACCGCCATAACGACCTTCGTATCCGATGAAGGGGCTTCCGCGCACATCCGACGCCTGTGAAACCCCTACAGACCCTGACATTTCCCTCACTTCTTTTCGTACGAGAGGACCTCTCCCCATGGCCGAGCCGCAGACCGACCGCGTGGCCGGGTCGCCGACGGGCCGGCCGGCCGAGCGCCGCGCCGAGTCCCCGGCCGGCACCTCCCCCGCCGGCAGGGTGACCTTCGTCGGTGCCGGGCCCGGTGCCGCCGATCTGCTGACCTTCCGGGCCGCCCGCGCCATCGCCGAGGCGGACGTGGTGATCTGGGCGGCGAGCCTGGTCCGGGCGGAGGTCCTGGAGCACGCGCGCGCGGACGCGGAGATCCTGGACTCGGCCGCGCTGTCCCTGGAGGACGTGGTGGCCGTCTACCGGCGCGCCCTGGCCGAGGGGCTGAAGGTGGCCCGCGTCCATTCGGGTGATCCGTCGCTGTGGGGCGGCACCCAGGAGCAGCTGGACCGGTGCGCGGAGATCGGGATCGAGACGGAGATCGTGCCGGGGGTGTCGTCGTTCTCGGCGGTGGCCGCGCTCGCGGGGCGCGAGCTGACGATCCCCGAGGTGGCGCAGTCAGTGATCCTGACCCGGCTGGGCGGCGGCAAGACGCCGATGCCACCGGGCGAGGAGATACGGGAGTTCGCCCGGCACGGTACGACCATGGCGGTGTTCCTGTCGGCGGCGCGCAGCGGTCAGCTGGTGCGCGAGCTGCTGGAGGGCGGTTATCCGACGACCACACCGGTGGTGGTCGCCCATCAGGTGACCTGGCCGGAGGAGCTGGTGGTGCGCTGCACGATCGGCACGCTGGAGGAGACGGTCAAGGAGCACCGGCTGTGGAAGCACACGCTGTTCCTGATCGGTCCGGCCCTGGAGGCCCACGGCACCCGCTCGCACCTCTACCACCCCGGTCACTTCCACGGCTTCCGCAAGGCGGACCCTCAGGCGCGGCGGGCGCTGCGCGAGCGGGGGGCGAGCAGTTGACGACGGATGCGGGCACACCGCTGATCACCGTCGTCGGCACCGGCACCGGCGCCCCCCTCTCCGCCGACGTCCTCGCCAAGGCCGCCCTGGTCGTCGGCGGCCAACGCCACCTGGACGCCGCCGGCCTCCCCGAGGACGTACGCCGCATCGCGCTCGGCCCCCTCTCCCCCGCCCTCGACGCGATCGCCGAGACCCTGGCCAAGGACCTCCCGGTGGTCGTGCTGGCCTCCGGCGACCCCGGGTTCTTCGGGATCGTGCGGGTGCTGGCCGAGCGGTTCGGCGCGGAGCGCCTTGACGTGCGGCCCGGGGTGTCCTCGGTGGCCGGGGCGTTCGCGCGGCTCGGGCTGACCTGGGACGACGCGGTGGTGGTGAGCGCGCACGGACGTGATCCGCGTACGGCGGTGCAGCTGTGCCGGGCGTATCCGAAGGTGGCCGTGCTGACCGGGCCGGGGTCGGGTCCCGCCGAGCTGGGCGCCCGCCTGGCCGGCAGTGGCCGGACGCTGGTCGTGGTGAGCGCGCTCGGTGAGCCGGAGGACGAGCGGGTGGAGCGGGTGACGCCCGCCGAGGCCGCCCGGCGGGACTGGGGCACGGCGGTGAACGTCGTGCTGTGCCTGGACGAGTCCCGGGCGCCCCGGGGTCCGCGCACGATGGCGGGTCCGGCCCCGGGACCCGGCCGCTGGGCCCTGGAGGAGGACGCGTTCGCACACCGGGACTCGATGATCACCAAGTTCGAGGTACGGGCGCTGGCGCTGGCCCGGCTGGGTCCGCGCCCCGGTGACCTGGTGTGGGACGTGGGCGCGGGGTCGGGCTCGGTGGCGGTGGAGTGCGCGCGCCTGGGCGCGGCCGTGGTCGCGGTGGAGAAGACCGAGGACGGCTGCGCGCGGGTCCGCGCCAACGCGCGCGCCCATGACGTGGACGTGTCCGTGGTGCACGGTACGGCGCCCGGCGCGCTGGCCGGTCTGGACGACGACCCCGACGCCGTGTTCGTCGGCGGCGGGGGGCGTGAGCTGGGCGCGGTGGTCGAGGCGTGTGCCCGGCGGGCGCGGCGCACGGTGGTGGTCGCGATGGCCGCGCTGGACCGGGTGCCCGAGGCCCGCGCGGCCCTCGCGCGGGCCGGGTTCGGCTGTGACGGCGTGCTGTTGCAGTCCTCGCGGCTGGCACCCCTGCCGGGTGACGTGACCCGGCTCGCGGCCACCAACCCCGTTTTCCTGCTGTGGGGCGAGCGCGCCCCGCGGCCGAACGAAGGAGCAGTTCAGTGATCGGCCTGATTTCCGCCACCTCGGCGGGGGCGGCGGCGCGGGACCGCCTTGCGGCGGCGTGGCCGGACCGTACCCGGGTGTACGAGGGCCCGGTGGGGGACGCGGTACGGGCCGCGTTCGCGGAGTGCGAGCAGCTCGTGTGCTTCCTGGCGACGGGTGCGGTGGTACGGCTCGTCGCGCCGCTGCTCGGGGACAAGGCGGCCGATCCGGGTGTGGTGTGCGTGGACGAGGGCGGCCGGTTCGCGGTGTCGCTGCTCGGCGGGCACGCGGGGGGCGCCAATGAACTCGCCGGTGAAGTAGGTGGGTTGCTGGGTGCGGAGCCGGTGGTGACGACCGCGACGGACGCGGTGGGCGTGGCCGGGCTCGACACGCTCGGCCTGCCCGTCGAGGGTGCGGTCGCGGCGGTGTCGCGGGCCCTGCTGGACGGTGAACCGGTGTCTCTGGAAGCCGAGTTGGCGTGGCCGCTGCCTCCGCTGCCGGTCTCGGAAGGCGGGGCGTACACGGTACGGCTCACCGACCGCGCGCTCGAACCGGGCCCGCGCGAGGTGCTGTTGCGGCCGCCGTCGCTGGTGGTCGGGGTGGGGGCCTCGCGGGGCGCTCCCGTGGACGAGGTGCTGGAGCTGATCGGGTCGGCGCTCGCCGAGGCGGGGCTCTCGGCGCGGTCGGTGGCCGAACTCGCCACGGTGGACGCCAAGTCGGAGGAGCCGGGGCTCGTGGGCGCCGCCGAGCGGCTGGGCGTGCCGCTGATCATCCACCCGGCCTCGGAGTTGGCGTCCGTCGTCGTACCGAACCCGTCCGACGCGCCCCTCGCTGCGGTCGGCACACCGTCCGTGGCGGAGGCGGCGGCGCTGCTCGGTGGGGGTGAACTCCTCGTACCCAAGCGGAAGTCGGCGGGCCGTCCGGCGATGGCGACCTGTGCCGTCGTACGGCGTCCCGCGCGCGGGCGGCTCGCGGTGGTGGGGCTCGGGCCGGGCGCCCGGGACCTGGTCACGCCGCGCGCGGTGGCCGAACTGCGGCGCGCCTCGGTGCTGGTGGGGCTCGACCAGTACGTGGACCAGATCCGGGATCTGCTGCGTCCGGGCACGCGGGTGCTGGAGTCGGGGCTCGGCGCGGAGGAGGAGCGGGCGCGTACGGCCGTCGCGGAGGCCCGCGCGGGGCACGCGGTGGCGCTGATCGGCAGCGGGGACGCGGGGGTGTACGCGATGGCGTCGCCGGCGCTCGCGGAGGCGTCCGACGACATCGACGTGGTGGGCGTGCCGGGGGTGACGGCGGCGCTTGCGGCCGGGGCGCTGCTGGGCGCGCCGCTGGGCCACGACCATGTGTCGATCAGCCTGTCCGACCTGCACACGCCGTGGGAGGTCATCGAGCGGCGGGTGCGCGCGGCGGCCGAGTCGGACCTCGTGGTGACGTTCTACAACCCGCGCTCGCGCGGCCGTGACTGGCAACTCCCCAAGGCGCTGGCGGCGTTGGCCGAGCACCGGGCGCCGACGACACCGGTCGGGGTGGTCCGCAACGCCTCCCGTCCCGACGAGTCGAGCCGGGTGACCACGCTGGCCGCCCTGGACCCGGCGTCGGTGGACATGATGACCGTGGTGACCGTGGGCAACACCGCCACCCGGGAGATCGCCGGGCGCATGGTGACCCCGCGCGGCTACCGCTGGCAGGCGAGCACCGAGGAGGGTGCCCGGTGAACCGTGTGGTCCATCCCATCGAGCAGGAGTCCTTCCGGCGGCTGCGCGCCCGCCTGGACACCTCCGGACTCCCGTTGCTGACCCGGGCGGTGGTGGAGCGGGTGATCCACTCCGCCGCCGATCTCGACTACGCGAGCGATCTGGTCCTGGCCGAGGCCGACCTCGTACGCGGGCATGCCGCACTGCACGCGGGGGCGCCCGTCGTGGTGGACGTGGAGATGGTCGCGGCGGGGATCACCCGGCGCGAGACCGTCTGCCGCCTGAAGGACGCCAAGTCCGGCCCGGGGCTCACCCGTTCGGCGCATGCCGTGCGGCTCGCGTACGAGGAGGTCGGGCCGGGCGCCCTGTGGGTGATCGGCTGTGCGCCGACCGCCCTGGAGGAGCTGCTGACCCTGGACGCCGACCCGGCGCTCGTCATCGGTCTGCCCGTCGGCTTCGTCGGCGCGGCCGAGTCCAAGGAGGCGCTGCGCGCGAGCGGGCTGCCCGCCGTGAGCAACGTCTCCGAGAAGGGCGGTTCGGCGGTGGCCGCCGCCGCGCTCAACGCCCTGCTGTACCAACCGATTTCCCCCGAGGAGAAACAGTGACCACCCAGCCGCCCGCCCTGCTCGTCGCCGGACACGGCACCCGGGACGAGGCCGGAGCCGAGGCCTTCCGCGACTTCGTACGGGAGTTGGGCCGCCGGCGCCCCGAACTGCCCGTCGCCGGCGGCTTCATCGAGCTGTCCCCGCCCCCGCTCGGCGAGGCCGTCGCCGAACTGGTCGAGCGGGGCGTGCGGAAGTTCGCGGCCGTACCGCTGATGCTGGTCTCCGCCGGGCACGCCAAGGGCGACATCCCCGCCGCGCTGGCCCGCGAGAAGGAACGGCACCCGGGCCTCTCGTACACCTACGGCCGTCCCCTCGGCCCGCACCCGGCCCTGCTGCGCGTGCTGGAACGGCGCCTGGACGACACGCTCGCGGGCACCGACCGCGGTGACGTGACCGTGCTGCTCGTGGGGCGCGGCTCGACCGACCCGGATGCCAACGCCGAGGTGTGCAAGGCGGCGCGGCTGCTGTGGGAGGGGCGCGGATTCGCCGCCGTGGAGACGGCGTTCGTGTCGCTCGCGGCGCCGGACGTGCCGAGCGGGCTCGACCGGTGTGCCCGGCTGGGGGCGCGGCGGATCGTCGTCCTGCCGTACTTCCTGTTCACCGGCATCCTCCCGGACCGGGTACGCCGCCAGACCGGGGAGTGGGCCGCCGCGCACCCGGAGACCGAGGTGCGCTCGGCCGACGTCATCGGGCCGGAGCCGGAGCTGCTCGACCTGGTGCTGGAGCGGTACGAGGAGGCGGTGCGCGGGGATCTGCGGATGAACTGCGACTCCTGCGTGTACCGGATCGCGCTGCCGGGGTTCGAGGACAAGGTGGGGCTGCCGCAGCAGCCGCACTTCCATCCGGACGACGACGGACACAATGGGTCCGACGGACATGGTCACGGGCACGGACATGGGCATCACCACCATGGTGGACACACCCACAGCCATGCGCACTGAGGAGGACGGGGGCGGTCCGGACCTGCGGCACCACGGTGACGCCGAGGTCCGCGACGACGGGGCGGCCCTGGTCGACCTCGCGGTCAACGTCCGCGCGGGGACGCCCCCGTCCTGGCTCCGCGAGGAGATCGCCGCGTCGCTGTCCTCCCTCGCGGCCTACCCGGACGGGCGGGCCGCGCGGGCGGCCGTCGCCGCGCGGCACGGGCTGCCGGTGGAGCGGGTGCTGCTGACGGCAGGGGCGGCGGAGGCGTTCGTCCTGCTGGCGCGGGCGCTGAAGGTACGGCGCCCGGTGGTCGTGCACCCCCAGTTCACCGAGCCGGAGGCGGCGCTGCGGGACGCGGGGCACACCGTGGACCGGGTGCTGCTGCGCGAGCGGGACGGCTTCCGGCTGGACCCGGCGCTCGTCCCCGAGGACGCGGACCTGGTGGTCGTCGGCAACCCCACCAACCCGACGTCCGTCCTGCACCCGGCGTCCACGCTGCTGCGGCTCGCCCGGCCGGGGCGGACCCTCGTCGTGGACGAGGCGTTCATGGACGCGGTGCCGGGTGAACGGGAGTCGCTGGCCGGGCGGTGCGATGTGCCCGGGCTCGTGGTGCTGCGGAGCCTCACCAAGACGTGGGGGCTCGCGGGGCTGCGGATCGGCTATGTGCTCGCGGATCCGGAGGTCGTCTCGCGGCTGGAGCGCGCCCAGCCCTTGTGGGCGGTGTCCACACCGGCGCTGGTGGCGGCGCGGGCGTGCGTCTCGCCCCGTGCTGTCGCCGAGGCGGAGGCGGCCGCGCGGCAGATCGCCGTGGACCGGGAGTTCCTGGCCAGGGGGCTGGCGGAACGGGGCGTACAGGTCGCCGGTCCCGCCGAGGGCCCCTTCGTCCTGGCCCGGATTCCCGGCGCGGCCGAAGTACGGTCACGGCTGCGGGACTTGGGCTACGCGGTCCGCCGGGGCGACACCTTCCCCGGTCTCGGGCCGGAGTGGATACGGGTGGCGGTACGCGACGCGGCCACGACGACGGGGTTCCTGACCGCGCTCGGGACCGCTCTGGGCCGAGCCGCCTACTGAGCGGCGGCGAAGGCACCCGCATCGGCCGCCCCGGGCAGCAACTGGACCAGGCCGACCCAGGTCCCCCCGGCCGCCTCGGTGTGGGTGGCGCGCACCCGCCGGCGGCCGGCCGGCAGCGGGACCGGCGCCTGGGCGGGTACCCCGCCGCCGGGGTACCCGGTGCCCGGTTCGGAACCCGGTCGGGAGCCCGGTTCGGCGGAGTCCATGAGCACGGCCGGGCCGTCCGACACCCAGGTGCCGCACTCCTCCCACCGGGTGGCCGGGACCGCGAGCACGGTCTCGGCAGCGGCCCTCAGCCCGGCCTCCGAGTCGGCGGCCAGCCAGCGCAGAAAGGCTCGGTGTTCGGGCAGATAACAGCTGGTGGCCGGCTCGTCCGCCAGCACCAGCGCCTGCGCGCCGGCCTCGCCGACGGCGATCACACCGGCCAGGCCGTCCACCGCGCAGGCCCGGTCGTAGTCGTCCGGAGCGGTGGCGTCTCCCGCCATGGCCCCGGTCTCCGTACATCCCTGCCATGCGGCCAGCGCGGAGACGGGGACGACGATCAGCGGCCCGCCCATGGACTCCACCCAGACGGGGGCGGTACGGGGGCCATCGGCGGTGGTGGACGAAGCGGCGCTCATGCCGTCAGTGTGCCGTCGCCCACTGACAACGCCCTCGGCCACGCCCTGGCGTCCAGTACCTGGAAGCCGCCCGGTCCCGGCCAGACGGACGTGTGGCCCGGGTCCGCCCGATTCGTTCGGCGTCCCCGGGCCAACTCGCTCAGAGAGCGCGGCCGTTCCTCAGCTGCGCCGGCGTCGCGCCACGACCGCCGCTCCCCCGCCGAGCAGGAGCAGCGCCAGCGCGCCGCCCGCCAGGTACGGCGTGGACGAGCTCGCGCCCGTCTCCGCGAGGTCGCTCTTCGTGCCGCCCTGGGGCTTCACGTCGGTGGCGGGCTTGGCGGGTGCGGCGGAGCCGGAGCCGTTGGACGGCGCGGGCTTGGCGCTCGGGGCGGTGCCGTCCTCGCTCGGGGGCGTGCTGTCGGTCGGCTCGGGGCCGTCGTCGTCGCCGCCCGGCTCGTCCGTCTGCGGCGGGGGCGGGACCTGGCCGCCGTCGCCGCCGTCGTGGCCGCCGCCGTCATGCCCGCCGCCTCCGTGGCCACCGCCACCGTGACCACCGCCGCCCCAGCCGCCGCCGCGAGGCGTCTCGCAGGTCGCCTCGGCCAGCGTCACCGTGCCCTCGACCTCCGCGACGTTCAGCCTCAACGGGTTGACGGAGACCTTGAGTTCGAGCGCGGTGGCGGCGGCCGTGCGGGAGGTGGTGTGGCGCTGGGAGAGGTCGAGGCGGACCTCGCCGACGCCGGGGACCTTGACCACGGACGGGCCGCCCGCCGTGAGGTTCACGTGCTTGCCGAGGACGGTGACGCCGCCGAGGACGTTCGCCTTGGCCTCCGGCCGCTCCCCCGCCTCGCAGGTGGCGCGGGCGGTGACCGTGCCGACCTCGATGAGGGAGAGCAGCGGCAGGCCGGGGACGTGCACGCGGGCGTGGACCAGCCGTACGGAGCCCTCGGCGCCCTCGGCCGTGGCGGTGGCGTGGGCTCTGGCCACCTCGGCGCCGAGCACGGAGAAGGGCCGGCCGTCGTTCACCCCGTCCAGCCGGGCCGTGAGGGCCGTGCGGTCGGCGTCGCCGGGCGCCTCGACCTCGTTGAGGGTGACCGCGAGCGGGACGTCCACGGTCTTGTGGAGCAGGGACACATCGAGCCCGGTGCGCAGGACGACGGCGGTGGCGTGGCCGTGCCGGTCGGTGGCGTGCGCGGTGCTCGCGCCCAGGACCGCGGGACCTGCGGTGAGGGCGGTGACGGTCGCGACGGCGGCCAGACGGCGTGCGGGCATGCGGAAGTTGAGGCTGTTCAAGGCGGTGGGCTCCCGAGAAGGAACTTGCTTGGGACGCGTCAACTTTTACGCACTGTGGGTGAACGGTCAGCAATCCTGGGTTACTTCACTCGATAGTGGAGTTCCCGCACCTCTCTTCGATTCCCGTGGCACAGGAGTTCTCCCACGCCCCGGCAGGTCACTGCATGACTCGCCCGTTGAGCACCACGCGACGCGGGGCGGCCAGGACTCGTACATCGGCACGGGGATCGGACTCGTAGACGACGAGGTCGGCCGGCGCGCCCTCCTCCAGGCCGGGGCGGCCGAGCCAGGCGCGGGCACCCCAGCTGGTCGCGGAGAGCGCGTCCAGGGGCGGGATGCCGGCGGCGACCAGTTCCTCGACCTCCGCCGCGACCAGGCCGTGGGGCAGCGAGCCGCCCGCGTCGGTGCCGACGTACACCGCGATCCCGGCGTCATAGGCGTCGCGCACCGTGTCGTAGCGGCGTTCATGGAGGCGGCGCATATGTGCGGACCACCGGGGGAACTTGGTGTCGCCGCCCGCCGCCAGGCGCGGGAAGGTGGCGATGTTGACCAGGGTCGGGACGATCGCCACGCCGTGCTCGACGAAGAGCGGGATCAGGTCGGGGGTCAGGCCCGTGGCGTGCTCGACGCAGTCGATGCCGGACTCCACCAGGTCGCGCAGCGAACTCTCCGCGAAGCAGTGCGCGGTGACGCGGGCGCCCTGCCGGTGGGCCTCGGCGATGCCCGCCGCGACCGCCTCCCGGGGCCAGCAGGGGGCCAGGTCACCGAGGTCGCGGTCGATCCAGTCCCCGACCAGCTTGACCCAGCCGTCCCCGCGCCGGGCCTCCTGACGGACGTAGGCGACGAGGTCGTCCGGCTCGATCTCGTGGGCGTAGCCCCGGATGTAGCGGCGGGTACGGGCGATGTGCCGGCCGGCGCGGATGATCTTCGGCAGGTCGTCGCGGTCGTCGGTCCAGCGGGTGTCCGAGGGCGAACCGGCGTCCCGGATCAGCAGCGTCCCGGTCTCCCGGTCGGTCAGCGCCTGCTTCTCGGCGGTCTCCGCGTCCACGGGTCCCTCCGCGCCGAGCCCCACATGGCAGTGCGCGTCGACCAGCCCGGGCAGCGCCCACCCCGTGACGGTCGTCACGTCCCCCGCGCCCACGGGACGGTCGTACGTGACCCGTCCCCCGACCACCCACAGCTCGTCCCGGACGTCCTCGGGCCCGACGAGCACCCGCCCCTTGACGTGCAGCACCGCCTGATCGCTCATGTACGGCACCTTAAACCGCCTTCCCGGCGGCGCGGCAGGTCCGGTAACGTCCTCCGGCGTGAACACCGGACCGGCCCTCGCGGGCCACTCACGGACAGGCGACCCGGTGGGTAGCTGATCGCCACATGGGCGCGCCCCACACGGGTGCGCCCCACATCGGCGCGCCCCACACGGGTGCGCCCCACATCGGCGCGCCCCACACGGGTGCGCCCCACATCGGCGCGCCCCACATGTGTCCCCGCCACATGTGTCCCCGCCACACGTGTCGCCGCCACACGTGTCGCCGCCACACGTACCCCCGCCGGGCATCCCCGCCACCCGGCCCGCGCACCTCCCCGTGCCCGAGCACCGAGCGATCCCCCTACTCCGTGCCGGACCACAGCGAGGTCAGCCGTATGACAGTCACGTTCAACCACACCATCATCGCCGCCAAGGACAGAGACGAGTCCGCGCGGTTCTTCCGGGAGCTGCTGGAGCTTTCCGAAGCGCCGTCCTGGGGGCCGTTCCGCAACATCCAGCTCACCGACGGGGTGCTGCTCCAGTTCGCGGAACCGCCGGTGGAGATCCAGATGCAGCACTACGCGTTCCTGGTCGACGACGAGCTGTTCGACCGGGCGTACAAGCGCCTGTGCGAGCGGGGGGTGACGCACTGGGCCGATCCGCGGATGCGGCGCCCCGGCGAGATCAACCACGAGCACGGCGGCCGGGGCGTCTACTTCAAGGACCCCGCCGGGCACGCCATCGAGCTGATCACGCGGCCGTATCTGTAGGCGGACACCGCGGGCGGACATGGAACGGCCGGGCACCCCGCACAGGGGGTGCCCGGCCGGGCCGGTGTCACATCGCGGCCGTCAGGCGCCGGTCTTCTCCGGCCCCGCCCCCACCGGTCCGTCCGTCTCCTCCACCTCGGCCATCGCCGGGTCGAGGACGCGGGAGAGGAAGTGGCGGGTGCGCTCGTTGCGGGGGTTGCCGATGACCTGCTCGGGGGTGCCGTCCTCGACGATGACGCCGCCGTCCATGAAGACGACGCGGTCGGCGACCTCGCGGGCGAAGGTCATCTCGTGGGTGACGACCATCATCGTCATGCCCTCCTGGGCGAGCCCGCGCATGACCGCGAGCACGTCGCCGACCAGCTCGGGGTCGAGCGCGGAGGTCGGCTCGTCGAAGAGCATCACCTCGGGGCCCATGGCGAGCGCGCGGGCGATGGCCACACGCTGCTGCTGGCCGCCGGAGAGGGCGGCCGGGTGGGCGTCCGCCTTCTCCGCGAGCCCCACGCGGGCGAGGTTCTCGGCGGCGATCCGCGCCGCCGTCGCCTTGTCCCGGCCGAGGACCCGGCGCTGGGGCAGCGTGAGGTTCTCGGTGACGTTCAGGTGCGGGAAGAGGTTGAACTGCTGGAAGACCATGCCGATGCGGCGGCGCACGGCGTCGAGGTCGACGTCCGGGTCGGTCAGCTCGGTGCCGCCGACGAAGACCTTGCCCTCGCTGGGTTCTTCGAGCAGGTTGACGCAGCGCAGCAGGGTGGACTTGCCGGAGCCGGAGGGGCCGATGACGCAGACCACCTCGCCCTGGCCGATCTCCAGGTCGACGCCGCGCAGGACGTGGTTGTCGCCGAAGGACTTGTGCAGTCCCTCGATACGGATCTCGGGGGTGCTCACCGGATCGCCTCCTGGGACCTCGACTCCATGCGCCGCACGACGAAGCCGAGCGGGACGGTGACCAGCAGATAGCACAGGCCGGCCACCAGGATCGGCGTGGAGTTGGCGGTGGTGCTGGCCAAGTCGTTGCCGAACTTGGACAGTTCGCGCTCCTCCAGGGTGACGCCGAGGAACAGCACCAGCGAGGAGTCCTTGAAGAGCAGGACGAGTTCGTTGGTCAGCGGCGGCAGGATGATGCGGAACGCCTGCGGGATGATGATCGAGATCATGGCCCGCGCGGGCGAGAAGCCCAGCGAACGGGCCGCCTCCATCTGCCCCTTGGGCACCGCCTGGATGCCCGCGCGGATCGTCTCGGCCATGTAGGCGGCGGAGACGAGTCCGAGCGCGACGGCGACCTTGCCGTAAGTACCGCCGGGATACTGCACGTTCGGGAACGCCAGCGGCACGCCGACGCCGACGAAGATGAAGATCAGCAGGGCGGGCAGGCCACGGAAGATCTCGATGTAGATCCCGGCGACCCAGCGGTAGGGCGCCACCGAGGACAGCCGCATCAGGGCGATGACGATGCCGAGACCGAGTCCGACGACGAAGCCGGACAGGGTGTAGAGCACGGTGTTCTTCAGCGCCAGGGTGATGACGTCGGGGAACATCTGCGCGGCGATGGGCAGTTGCAGGAACTGGTTCTGCAGCCGCCCCCAGTCGGCCGAGAACGCGAAGGCGAGTACGGCGGCGACGAAGACGGCGTACTGCGCGCCGCGCGAGACCCGCCGGCGCTGGCGGCGGGTCAGGCCCTGCTTCTTCGGTTGGCTACGGGTGTCCGTGTCGGTCATGGAGTCAGCGGATTCAGGAGGAGGGCGTCGCGGCCGGGGAGGCGGCCGAGGCGTCGTACGGGCCGATCCACTTCTCGTAGATCTTCTTGTAGGTGCCGTCGGACTTGGCCTTGGCGAGCTGCTTGTCGACGGCGTCGAGCAGGGCGGTGTTGCCCTTCTTCACCGTGAAGCCGTACTGCTCGCCGGTGCGCAGGTTGCCGACGACCTTGAAGGCGTCGGCGTTGGCCTTGTTCTTCAGCCAGCTCTGGACCACCGGGTAGTCGACGATGATCGCCTGGACCTGGTTGGTGCGCAGGCCGTTGAGGAGCGCGTCGGAGGAGTGGAAGGAGACCGGGTCGAGGCCCTTGCTCTTCGCGTAGTCCTCGCCGGTGGTCTGCGCCTGGGCGCCGAGCGACTTGTGCTGCGCCTTGATGTCCTGGAAGGACTTCAGGCCGCTGTTCTTGCCGACCAGGACGGCCTGGGTGGCCTCGAAGTACGGGTCGGAGAAGTCGACGTTCTTCTTGCGCTCGGCGGTGATCGTCATGCCCGCCGCGGCCAGGTCGCACTGGCCGGAGTTCAGGAACGCGCCCGTCTTGAAGTTCTCGAAGGGCGTGTCGAGGATCTCCTGCTTGACGCCCAGGTCCTTGGCGACCAGGTCGACCAGGGAGACGTCGAAGCCCTGCACCTTGCCGTCGATCACCGACTGGAACGGCGGGTAGGGCAGATGGGTGCAGACGGTCAGCTGACCGGCCTTGACGAGGTGGACCCCCTTGGCGGTGGCGTTGCCGCTGCCGCTGCCGTCCGACGAGGAACAGCCCGCGACGAGCGCGACCGCGCCCGCCGCGGTGGCGGCTGCCAGAAGACGGGTCCGGCGCCCGAGGAGCGTATTCATGGGGGATCTCCCTGTGGGGGGGGACGGTGGGTTCCGATTATAAGGAGAGGTTTGGGTCTCTCAAATCAAACCGATGGCCTGGAGGCCGTCCGGCCTGAGAACTCGCCGGTCAAAGCGGCGCGGAGGCCGCGAGTTACCCTCGTCACCGTCGGCCTCCGGCCGGTTCCGTGTACCCGTGTAAGCGAAGAGAGCACCCTGTGACCCACCCCTTCCTCGACCTGCCCCCGCTGACCGCCGCACGGTTCGCCGCCATCGAGGACCAGGTGGCCGCCCTGCTGGAGACCCGGCGGGACGTGCTGATCACCCAGGGCGAGGCGCTGCTGCCGCTGGAGGGCGCGATCCGCGCGGCCGCGGGTCCCGGCACGGTCGCCCTGAACGTGATCACGGGGCCGTACGGCCAGACCTTCGGCAACTGGCTGCGCGACAGCGGGGCCACCGTGCACGACCTCGCGGTCCCCTTCCACGCGGCCGTCACCGCCGGGCAGATCCGGGAGGCGTTCGCCGAGCACCCGGAGATCGACTTCGTGTCGCTGGTGCACGCCGAGGCGGCGACCGGCAACACCAACCCGGTCGCGGAGATCGGTGAGGTGGTGCGCGAGCACGGCGCCCTCTTCTACCTGGACGCGGTCGCCTCGGTCGGCGCGGAGCCGGTGCTGCCGGACGCGTGGGGCGTGGACCTGTGCGTGATCGGGGCGCAGAAGGCGATGGGCGGCCCGGCCGGGGTGTCCGCGATCTCGGTGAGCGAGCGCGCCTGGGCCCGGATGGCGGCCAACCCGCAGGCGCCGCGCCGCTCCTACCTCTCCCTGCTGGACTGGAAGGACCGCTGGACCGACGCCGGCCGCGCGGTGCTGCCGCACGCCCCGGCCCAGCTGGAGATGCTGGCCCTGGAGGCGTGCCTGGAGCGGATCGAGGCGGACGGCCTCGACGCCGTGATGGCCCGGCACCGGGCGGCCGCGCGGGCGACGCGCGCGGGTGTGGTCGCGCTGCGCGGCGGTCTGGAGCCGTACGTCCGCGAGGCGCGCGACGCGGCGCCGGTGGCGACGACGCTGCGGGTGCCGGAGCGGGTGGTGGCCTCCGAGCTGGTGGCCGAGGCGCTGCGCACGGACCCGGGGCTGCCGCTGGCGGCCGGGGGCGGCGCGCTGGCCAAGGAGATGATCCGGGTCAACCACTACGGGCCCGACGCGACCCTGGACGCGGTGCGCCGCTCGCTGACGGCGCTGGGCGCGGCCCTCGCCGCGCAGGGGCTCGCGGTGGACCCGGAGGGCGCGCTGCGGGCGGCGGGGGAAGCCTGGAACTGACCGGCGTTCCCTTTCATCGGCGGCCTGCGCGAATTCGCGCAGGCCGCCTTTTTCATGACCGCCCAATTGTCTCTCATACTCCCCGAATTGAATGGGACAGACTCCGGTCTTTCGTCTTCCCGCTTTTTGCAAGGCTAAACAAGATGAAACACGGGTGGATTTTCGCGCTGTGACACACCACACAGCGAGCCCCGTTTTGCACCGTTTTACCCCAGGTCAAACCCGGCATATGGTCGACCCAGTCGTACACAACCGATTCCGCGCCCGTGCATTTACGCATTCGCCTCGCTAAATTCGTGCCGCATGACCGCAGCACCCGCAGACCTGATCGTCGACAGACCGGCGGTGACCGACGGAGCCGCTCTCTGGCGTCTCGCCAAGGAATCGAAAACCCTCGACCTGAACTCCTCGTACAGCTATCTGCTGTGGTGCCGGGACTTCGCCGGCACCTCGGCGGTGGCGCGCGGCGCGGACGGCGAGCCGGTCGGTTTCGTGACCGGTTATGTACGGCCCGACCGTCCGCACACCCTGCTCGTCTGGCAGGTGGCCGTCGGCGACGCCCACCGGGGGCGCGGGATCGCCGCCGCGCTGCTGGACGGGCTGACCGCCCGGCTGGCAGCCGAGCGGGGGATCACCGGCCTGGAGACCACGATCACCCCCGGGAACACCGCCTCCGAGCGGCTGTTCACCTCGTTCGCCGCCCGGCACGGGGTGGAGCCGGAGCGTGCGGTCCTCTTCCCCGCCGAGCTGTTCCCGGACGGTCCGCACGACCCCGAAGTCCTGTACCGCATAGGCCCGTTGACGCACACCCCGGCCCACTGAACGCCGTACCGAGGAGCGAATCACCGTGACCATCACCCAGCCCGACCTGAGCGTGTTCGAGACCGTCGAGTCCGAGGTGCGCAGCTACTGCCGCGGCTGGCCCACCGTGTTCGACACCGCGCGGGGCAGCCGGATGTACGACGAGGACGGACGCGCCTGGCTCGACTTCTTCGCCGGGGCGGGATCACTCAACTACGGCCACAACAACCCCGTCCTCAAACGGGCGTTGATCGACTATCTGGCCCGGGACGGTGTGACCCACGGACTGGACATGTCGACCACGGCCAAGCGGTCGTTCCTGCGGACCTTCCAGGAACTGGTGCTGGCCCCGCGCGAGTTGCCGTACAAGGTCATGTTCCCGGGGCCGACCGGCACCAACGCGGTGGAGTCGGCGCTGAAGCTGGCCCGGAAGGTGAAGGGGCGCGAGGCGATCGTGTCGTTCACCAACGCCTTCCACGGCATGTCGCTCGGCTCGCTCGCGGTGACCGGCAACGCCTTCAAGCGGGCCGGGGCGGGCATCCCGCTGGTGCACGGCACGCCGATGCCGTTCGACAACTACTTCGACGGGCAGGTCCCGGACTTCCTGTGGTTCGAACGGCTCCTGGAGGACCAGGGGTCGGGGCTGAACAAGCCCGCCGCCGTGATCGTGGAGACCGTGCAGGGCGAGGGCGGCATCAACGTCGCCCGGCCCGAATGGCTGCGCGCGCTCAAGGAGTTGTGCGAGCGGCAGGACATGCTGCTCATCGTCGACGACATCCAGATGGGCTGCGGGCGCACGGGCGCGTTCTTCTCCTTCGAGGAGGCGGGCATCGTCCCCGACATCGTCACCGTCTCCAAGTCGATCAGCGGTTACGGGCTGCCGATGTCGCTGTGCCTGTTCCGGCCGGAGCTGGACATCTGGGAGCCGGGCGAGCACAACGGCACCTTCCGCGGCAACAACCCGGCGTTCGTCACCGCGACCGCCGCGCTGGAGACGTACTGGGCCGACGGCGCCGCCATGGAGAAGCAGACCCGCGCCCGGGGCGAGCGGATCGAGCGGGAGCTGGTCTCCATAGCCGAGGAGAACCCCGCCGCCGTGAAGGACTACCGGGGGCGCGGTCTGGTGTGGGGCCTGGAGTTCCACGACAAGGCACGGGCCGGCCGCATCGCCGCCCGCGCCTTCGAACTCGGGCTGCTCATCGAGACGTCGGGCCCCGAGAGCGAGGTCGTCAAGCTGCTGCCCGCGCTCACGATCACCGCGGAGGAGCTGGACGAGGGCATGAGCATCCTCGCCCGGGCCGTACGCGAGACCGCCTGAGCACAAGACCACGAGACCGTCGCCGACAAGGATCGACAGGAGGCAACCACCCGTGATCGTCCGATCGTTCAAGGACATCGAGGACACCGACCGCCATGTCCGGGCGAAGTCCGGCACCTGGGAGAGCAAGCGGATCGTGCTCGCCAAGGAGCGCGTCGGCTTCTCCCTGCACGAGACGGTCCTGTACGCCGGGACCGAGACGTCGATGTGGTACGCGAACCACATCGAGGCCGTCGTCTGCACCGAGGGCGAGGCCGAACTGACCGACCACGAGACCGGGGAGAGCCACACGATCACCCCCGGCACGATGTACCTCCTCGACGGCCACGAGCGGCACACGCTGCGCGTCAAGGAGGACTTCCGCTGCCTCTGCGTGTTCAACCCGCCGGTGACCGGACGGGAGGACCACGACGAGAACGGCGTCTACCCCCTGCTCACCGAACCCGAGGAGGTGTGATCCCCATGACCCAGGCCCCCATCGCCCCCGTCACCGATCTCTACCCCAGCCGCGGCACCGCCGAGGTGGCCGTCCCGCGCAAGGACCCGGTCGTCTGGAGCGCCCCCGGCGCGTACGGCCCGATCCCCACGGCCGAGCTGGAGGGGTACGAGCGCGACGGCTTCCTGAGCGTGGAGCAGCTGATCACCCCGGCCGAGGTCGAGGTGTACCGGCGTGAGCTGGAGCGGCTGGTCGCCGACCCGGTGATCCGGGCCGACGGCCGGGCGATCGTGGAGCCCCGCTCCCAGGAGATCCGCTCGGTTTTCGAGGTCCACCGGCTCAGCGAGCTGTTCGCGAACCTGGTGAGCGACGAGCGCGTGGCCGGCCGGGCCCGGCAGATCCTCGGCTCGGACGTGTACGTCCACCAGTCCCGGATCAACGTCAAGCCCGGGTTCGGCGCGAGCGGCTTCTACTGGCACTCGGACTTCGAGACCTGGCACGCCGAGGACGGGCTGCCCCGGATGCGCACGGTGTCCGTCTCGATCGCGCTGACCGAGAACCACGACACCAACGGCGGCCTGATGATCATGCCGGGCTCGCACCGGACGTTCCTGGGCTGCGCGGGCGCGACGCCCGAGGACAACTACAAGAAGTCGCTCCAGATGCAGGACGCGGGCACCCCGTCCGACGAGGCGCTCACCCGGATGGCGGGCGAGCACGGTATCCGGCTGTTCACCGGCAGGCCCGGCTCGGCCACCTGGTTCGACTGCAACTGCATGCACGGCTCCGGCGACAACATCACGCCGTTCCCGCGCAGCAACGTCTTCATCGTGTTCAACAGCGTGGAGAACACGGCGGTGGAGCCGTTCGCGGCGCCGGTGCGCAGGCCGGAGTACATCGGGGCGCGGGACTTCACTCCGGTGCGGTAGTCCGCGCACCCCCTTCATCCCCGGGCCGGGGCCTCCTTGTTGTGGGACGGGAGGCCCTGGCCCGGTCATGTCCCGTACCGGTCAGCGGACTTGACCAGGCGGCCGGTCAGCCGGACAGCACGTCCAGCAGCCGGTCCACGTCCGCCTCGGTGTTGTACAGATGGAAGGCGGCGCGCAGGTTGCCCGCCCGGTCGGAGACCTCGATGCCCGCGCGGCTCAACTCCGGCTGCCGGGCGCCGAGTCCGGGCACCGAGACGATCGCGGAGCCGGAGGAGGGCAGCGGCTCGTGGCCGAGGGAGGCGAGGCCCGCGCGGTAGCGGTCGGCGAGCGCGGTGTTGTGGGCGTGGATCGCGGACACGCCCAGTTCCTCGATGAGTTCGAAGGAGCGCCGCAGTCCCGCGTAGCCGAGCAGCGCGTGGGTGAGGTCGAACCGCCGCGCGGAGTGGGCGAGTTCGGTGACCGGTCCGTAGCAGCTGTCCCAGGGGCGCTCGCCCGCGACCCAGCCGGCGAGCAGCGGGGTGAGGCCGCCGAAGTCCTCGGGCAGGACGAGGAAGGCGATGCCGTTCGGGCCGAGCAGCCACTTGTAGGCCACGGAGGCGCTGAAGTCCCACTCCCCCGCGTCCAGCGGGAGCCAGCCCGCGCCCTGGGAGAAGTCGACGTAGGTACGGGCGCCGTGCTCGCGGGCGGCCTCGCGCAGCGCGGGCAGGTCGGCGATCCGGCCGTCGGCGGACTGGA
Organism: Streptomyces sp. NPDC005435; assembly: GCF_040703155.1. Classification (NCBI taxonomy): domain Bacteria; kingdom Bacillati; phylum Actinomycetota; class Actinomycetes; order Kitasatosporales; family Streptomycetaceae; genus Streptomyces; species Streptomyces sp. NPDC005435. The sequence continues at coordinate 140,072 of NZ_JBEXEQ010000013.1, read as the reverse complement.
CGGCGCTGACCGCGACGAGGTCGGTCTCCGGGCGGACGGAATCCGCGATCCGCTCCACCGGCACCGCGCGCACCTTGAGGTCGCCCCGGACGTGGAACGGGTTGAGCACGGAGGTGAAGTCGTCCTCGGCGGTGAGGACTTCGGCGCCCGGCGGCAGGGAGGCGGCGATCACACCGGTGTGCGCGGCGACCGAGGCGCCCGCCGCGACGCGTTCGACGGGCACCTGGACGAGCCTCGCGTAGGCGGCCCGGCATGCCTCCACGTCCTCGAAGAGCGAGTTCAGCGGGCGCCCCTGGGCCCGCAGCAGCGCCGCCTCGTTCAGGGCGGTGACGGTACGGGTGGGCAGCAGCGAGTTGCTCGCCGTGTTGAGGTAGGTGCCGGCGGGGGTGAACTCGGTGCGGACGAGGCGGTCGAACGTCTCCGTGGTCTCCATGGGTCCACTGTGCGTCCCCATGGAGTCACCGTCCATCGCTTGTTTTTACGCAGTGTCTCTCAGCAATCCTTATGGATGGCCTCCCACCTGCGGTTTCCTACTTCTGCGGCACCGCACACCCGTCCGGACCGCAGGTGTCGGCGTCGTCCTGGCCGACCAGGGTGAGCGGGGAGCGGGCGTCCCACGCCTGGGTGAGCGCCTGGGTGAAGACCTCGGCGGGCTGGGCGCCGGAGACGCCGTAGGCGCGGTCGAGGACGAAGAAGGGGACGCCGTTGGCGCCGAGCTGGGCGGCCTCGCGCTCGTCGGCGCGGACCTCGTCGGCGTAGGCGGTGGGGTCGGCGAGGACCTCGCGGGCGGCCTCGGGGTCCAGGCCCGCCTGTCCGGCCAGCTCCACCAGGCGCTCGTCGCCCTCGGTGAAGACGGAGCGCTCCTCGGCGAAGTTGGCCTGGTACAGCAGCCCGATCAGCTCGTCCTGCCTGCCCTGCTCCTTGGCGAAGTGCAGCAGGCGGTGCATGTCGAAGGTGTTGCCGTGGTCGCGGCCCCGGGTGCGGTAGGGCAGGCCCTCGGCGGCGGCCTGGGCGCCGAGGTTGTCCTCGCCGGCCTCGGCCTGGGCCTCGCTCATGCCGTACTTCTTGGTGAGCATGGTGAGCACGGGCTGGACGTCGCCCTTGGCGCGGCCGGGGTCCAGCTCGAAGGAGCGGTGCACCACCTCGACGTCGTCGCGGTGCGGGAAGGCCGCGAGCGCCTTCTCGAAGCGTGCCTTTCCTACGTAGCACCAGGGGCAGGCGATGTCGCTCCAGATCTCGACGCGCATTCTTCGGGCTCTCTTCGGCTCGTACCGGGCGGGGGCTCTCCCCACCCGATACGTGAACCTTCAAGCAGCCGGGTTCATTCCCCGGGCGGGGTCCAGCGCAGGAAGAGGTGGTGGTCGTCCTCGGCGGGCGGGTTCTCGGGGTCGGGCACCCAGCCCTGGCGGGCGTAGAAGGCCTGGGCGCGCCGGTTGTCCATGTGCACGTCCAGTACGGCGGTCCGCCTGCCGTCGGCGAGCCAGCGCTCCACGCAGGCGGCGTGCAGTTCCGTGCCGAGGCCCGCGCGCCAGTGGCCGGGGTCGACGTGGAACTGGAACAGCTTCACCTTCTCCGGGGGCGCGCCCTCGGGGGTGCGGAAGGAGGCGACGGCGACGATGCGGCCGTCCTGGAGCCCGCAGAGCACCTGTCCGTCAGGGCGTTCGATGGAGGTGCGCCAGGCCTCGGTCCAGTCGAAGTCGGAGGGCGGCAGGCCGTCCGGGTAGTAGGTGGAGCGGGCGCGTTCGTGCAACGCGGCGACGGTCTCGGCCTCGGCGGGCTCGGCCGGGCGGATCACCAGGGCACTGTTCGCTCGGTCACTGATCATGCCGGGGAGGACGTGGCCGCGGCGGGCGCGGTTGCGTACCGGCGGAACTGGGCGCGGTAGGCGCTCGGGGTCAGTCCGGTGCGGCGGACGACGTGGGCGCGCAGCGAGTCGGCGGTGCCGAGGCCGCAGGCGGTGGCGACCTGGTCCATGGGCAGGGTGGTGGTCTCCAGGAGTTCCCTGGCGCGTTCGACGCGCTGGTGCAGCAGCCATTGGAGGGGGCTGACCCCGCTCTCGGCGTGGAAGCGGCGGGTGAGGGTGCGCACGCTGACGCCGGAGTGGCGGGCGAGGTCGGTGAGGGTGAGCGGCTTGTCGAGGTTGCGCATGGCCCAGCCGCGTACGTCGGCGCAGGCGGTGCCGCGCTCGGGCGGGAGCGGGGTGTGCGTGAACTGGGTCTGCCCGCCCGGCCGTACAGGGGCGACGAGGGCGAGCCGGGCGACCTCGTTGGCGACGGCGGCGCCGTAGTCGGTGCGGACGATGTGCAGGCACAGGTCGATTCCGGCGGCGTAGCCGCTGGAGGTGAGGAACTGGCCGTCCTCGGTGTAGAGGACGTCGCCCTCGAAGGCGATGGCGGGGTGGCGGCGGCGCATCTCGTCGGCGTGCGCCCAGTAGGTGGTGGCGCGGCGGCCGTCCAGGAGTCCGGCCTTGGCGAGGGAGAAGGCGCCGGTGCAGATGGAGGCGATACGGGTGCCCGCGCCGGCGGCCTCGCGCAGCGCGGCGACCACGCGCGCATCGGGCTCGTAGGTCTCGCCGGTGCCCGCGACGAGCACGGTGTGCGCCTCGCGCAGCGCCTCCAGGCCGTGCGGCACGGTGAGTTCGAGTCCGCCGGTGGTGGCCACCGGGCCCGGGTCGGGCGCGCAGACGACGACCTCGTAGCCGCGCCGGCCCGCCACCTCGGCCTTGCCGAAGAGCAGGTCGGGGATGGCCAGGTTGAACATCGACACGGGCGGGGCGGCGATGACGACGACACGGATCATGGCCAGAACCTCCGGACGTATGGCAATCAGGCCACTACTGTACGCGCCGCGCGATCCGCAAGCTGGAGCCATGTCCCTGAACAAGACCCTCAGCCCTCCCCAACCCGCCCTCTCCGCAGGCCCGTTGGAGCAGAAGACGGCACCGGGCCTCGCCCTGGCCGCCGCCCTCCTCGGTTCCGCGCTGATCACCCTCGACGCCTCGATCGTGAACGTCGCCCTCCCCGCCATCGGCTCGGGGCTCGGCGGCGGACTGCGCGGCCTGCAGTGGGTGGTGGACGCCTACACGCTGCCCTTCGCGGCCCTGATGCTCTCCACCGGCGCCTTCGCCGACCGGGCCGGGGCGAGCCGGGCGTACGGCATCGGCATCGCGGTGTTCACCCTTGCGTCGGCGGCGTGCGGGTTCGCGCCGAACCTCGCGGTCCTGACCGCCGCCCGGGTGGCGCAGGGCGCGGCCGCCGCCGTGGTGCTGCCCGCCTCGCTGTCCCTGGTGCGGGAGGCGTACGCGGACGCGGCGCGCCGGGCCCGTGCGGTGGCCGTGTGGGCGGCCGGGGGCTCGACCGCGCTGGCCCTGGGCCCGGTGGCGGGCGGCGCGCTGACCACGGCCTGGGGCTGGCGGGGCATCTTCTTCGTCAACCTGCCGGTGGGCGCGGTGGCGCTGGTGCTGCTGCTGCGGGTGGCGCGGTCCGAGCGGCGGCCCGCACCCCTGGACCTGCCCGGACAGGCCGCGGCGGCGCTCGCCTTGACGGGCGTGACCTTCGCGGTGATCGAGGGCGGTACGACCGGCCTGGTGGCGCTCGTGGTGGCGGTGGTCGCGGCGGCGGTGTTCGTCCGGGTGGAGACGCGGCGGGCGCATCCGGTGGTCCCGCTGGGGATGTTCCGCGACCGGGCGGTGCGCGCGGCGGTCGCGGCGGGGGCGGCGTGCAGCGTGGCGTTCTACGGCGTCCTGTTCGTCTTCTCGCTCTTCTTCCAGCAGGTGCAGGGCCGTTCGGCGCTGTACGCGGGGCTGATGTTCCTGCCGATGACGGGGGTGATCGCGGTGACGAACCTGGTCTCGGGGAAGCTGACCGGGCGCTACGGCCCCCGGGTGCCGATGATCGCAGGGCTTGCGCTCTCCGTGCTGGGCCTGCTGGGGCTGCTCGGGGTCGGCACGGCGACGCCCACCGTCGCGGCCGCGCTGCTGCTGGTGCCGCTGGCCCTTGGCTGCGCGCTGGCCATCCCGGCGCTGACGGCCGTGATGCTGGACGCGGTGCCCGCCGGACGGTCCGGGCTCGCGGCGGGGGTGCTCAACGCGGCTCGGCAGGTGTCCGGCGGGCTCGGGATCGCGGTGTTCGGGGCGCTGATGGCGGGCGGCTTCGTGACCGGGCTGCGGATGGGCCTGGCCGTCTGCGTGGCCGCGCTGCTCGTGGCCCTCGCGCTCAGCTTCCGTCTCGCAGGTCGTCCGGCCACTGAGGTCTGAACTCCAGGTGGTCGTAGGTGACCACGCAGCCCGCGCCGAGCGGCGACTGGGTCATGAAGCCGACCAGGGCGTTGTCGGTCTCCTTCTCGTCGCCCAGGGTGAACAGGCGGACGAAGGTCCAGCGTTCACCGTCGCGGGAGGCGTGGAAGGCGAGGGCGCGGCCGGTGCGGCTCAGCCGGAGCCAGACGGAACTGCCGGGCACGGTGAAGGAGTTGGCGTCATCGGAGTGGCCCCGGGTGACCACCGTGCAGACGGTGGCCACGTCCGGGGAGTACTCCAGGCAGAGCTTGGCCCAGGCGCGGTCGCCGACGTGGACGTAGAGCGCCCCGGCGTCGAAGGAGGCGTTGAAGCCGACGGTGACGCGGGCGATCAGCTGGAAGTCGCCCTCGGGCGACCCGAGCAGGCGGGGCGCGTCGGAGGCGGGGTCCAGGGCCTCCCCGGTCGGGGTGACGAACCGGTCCTGGCGGGGTCCGGCCCAGCCGGTGAGCACGCCGTCCTCGTGGGACCAGTCGCCGTCCGGGCCGTACGTCCGCAAGGGGAAAGGGAGTTCGGGAAGGGCTATGTCCATCCGGGGATTCTCGCAGGGCAGCGGGGCGGGGCCGGGGGCGTTCCGGGACTCCGTTCGTGAAGAACCGGGCCGGTCCTCACTGCTCCCGCACCCCGTCGCAACGGCGGGGCAGACTCAGCGGGTTGCCGTCCCGCAGCTCCAACGGCAGCAGCGGCTCGGGGGTGTTCTGGTAGGCCACCGGGCGCAGCCATCGCTCGATCGCCGTGCCGCCGACCGAGGTCGAGGTGGAGGTGGTCGCCGGGTAGGGGCCGCCGTGATGCTGGGCCGGGGCGACCGCGACACCGGTCGGCCAGCCGTCCACCACCAGCCGGCCCGCCAGCGGGGCGAGTCGGGCGAGGAGTTCCGCGGCGTCCCCCTCGCCCGCGGCCTCGGCCGGGGACAGGTGCAGGGTCGCGGTGAGGCTGCCGGGCAACCGGGCGAGCACGGAGGCGAGTTGATCCTCGTCGTCGTAGCGCGCGACCACGGTGACCGGGCCGAAGCACTCCTCAAGCAGCAACTCGTAGGAAGGGTCGGCCAGTTCGGCCGCCGGGACGGTGAGGAAACCCGCGCTGACCGTGTGCGGGCCGCCGGCGCCCGGGGTGACCGGGGACTCGACGCCGGGCAGCGCCGCACGCTCGGCGACGCCCGCGACGAAGGCCTCCCGCATCCGGGGGTCGAGCATCACCCCGGACTCGGTGTCGCTCACCGCGTCCACGAGCGCCTTGACCACGCCGTCGCCGGAGACGCCCGAAGGCACCAGCACCAGACCGGGCTTGACGCAGAACTGGCCGACGCCGAGCGTCATGGACCCGGCCAGGCCGAGGCCGATCTCGCCGCCGCGCCCGGCGGCGGCCGCCTCGGTCACCACGACCGGGTTCAGCGAGCCGAGTTCGCCGTGGAAGGGGATCGGCACCGGGCGGGCGGCGGCCGCGTCGAACAGGGCCCGGCCGCCGCGCACCGAGCCGGTGAACCCGGCGGCGGCGAGCAGCGGATGCCGGATCAGCTCCACGCCCGCGTCGAAGCCGTGCACCAGTCCGACGACGGCCTCGGGCAGCCCGTGCGCGGCGGCGGCCCGGCGCAGCACCTTGGCGACCAGCTCGGACAGGGCCGGGTGGTCGGGGTGGGCCTTGACGACGACCGGGCAGCCCGCCGCCAGCGCGCTCGCGGTGTCGCCGCCCGCGGCGGAGAAGGCGAAGGGGAAGTTGGAGGCCGCGTAGACGGCCACGACTCCGAGCGGGATCTTCATGCGGCGCAGGTCCGGGACGGGCGGGACGGCGGCGGGGTCGGGGTGGTCGATCACCACGTCCAGGAAGGCGCCCTCGTCGACGACGCCCGCGAAGGCGCGCAACTGGTAGGCGGTGCGTGCGAGTTCGCCGGTGAGCCGGACCGGTCCGAGGGCGCTCTCGGCGTCGGCGACCTCGATGAGCAGGTCCCGTACCGTCTCCAGGCCGTCCGCCGCCGTGCGCAGGAAGGCGGCGCGGACCGCGCGGTCGGCGAGGCTCGCGCGCGCGGCGTGCGCGGCCCGGACGGCCGCGTCGACCTCCTCGGGCGTGGCCTCCACCGCCACTTGCTCCCGCCGCTTCCCGGTGCGCGGGTCGACGCTCCACACTGGTGCTGCTGCCACCGCGGATACCTCCAGACAACGCCGTACGGTCGAGGTCGCTCATCAGCCGTGTTCGCTATATTGAACGCCGTCTTCGATGGTGAACCGGCAGTCCGGAGTCTAGGACTCCAAGTCCCCGTACTTCCAGGTCACCGTCGGACGAAGTCGAACGAGATCGAACGACGCCGAACCGGACCCGGCGCGAGCACGCGGGACCGGATCAGGGCGAGCGAAGGAGCCGGGGGCGATGTCGGCAGCGGAGGCGGGCGGCGGGGCGCAGGTGAAGTCCGCGGTGCGGACGGTGGAACTCCTCGAGTACTTCGCCGGGCGCCCCGGGATGCACTCCCTCGCGGACGTCCAGGAGTCGGTCGGCTACCCCAAGTCCAGCCTGTACATGCTGCTGCGCACACTGGTGGAGCTGGGCTGGGTGGAGACGGACGCGACCGGCACCCGGTACGGCATCGGGGTGCGCGCGCTGCTGGTCGGCACCGCGTACATCGACGGCGACGAGGTGGTCGCGGCGGCCCGGCCCACCCTGGACCGCCTCGCGGACGACACCACGGAGACCATCCACCTGGCCCGGCTCGACGGCACCGACGTGGTCTACCTCGCCACCCGCCAGTCGCAGCACTATCTGCGCCCCTTCACCCGGGTCGGCCGCCGGCTGCCCGCGCACGCCACCTCGCTCGGCAAGGCGCTGCTCGCCACGCACACCGACGACCAGGTGCGGGCCTTGCTGCCCGGGGAGCTGCCCGCGCTCACCGAGCACACGCTCACCGACCGCGAGAAGCTGATCGAGGAGCTGCACCGCATCCGCGAGCAGGGCTTCGCCGTGGACCGCGAGGAGAACACGCTCGGGCTGCGCTGCTTCGGGGTCGCGGTGCCGTACCGCACCCCGGCGCGTGACGCCGTGAGCTGCTCGGTGCCGGTGGCGCGGCTGACGGACGCCCACGAGCAGACGATCAGGGACGCGCTGTTCGACGCGCGGGACCGGCTGACGCTGGCGACGCGGCGGCTGTGAGCGCGGTCACCGGCAGGGCGGGGCGCGCCTGAGCATTCCGTGAGAAACACAAACGGAAGGGAACGTTCCGCTCGGGCCGGTCGTCTGTTCGGTCGGGATGAACAAGACGATCAGACACGCCTCCGTCTTCGCACTGCTGCTCGTCCTGGGGCTGCTGCTCCGGGCGACCTGGGTGCAGTTCTACGAGGGCAAGGCGCTCGCGGACGACAACTCCAACCGCCGCAACGCGATCGCGACGTACTCGCGCCCGCTCGGCGACATCATCGTGGCCGGTAAGGCGGTCACAGGCTCGGCGCGCACCAAGGGCGACCTCGCCTACAAGCGCGTGTACAAGGACGGCGAGCTCTACGCCTCGGTGACCGGCTACGCCTCGCAGGCCTACGCCCCGACCCAGCTGGAGGGCGTCTACGCCGACCTGCTCAACGGCACCGACAAGCGGCTGACCACGATGATGGACACGGTCACCAACCGGCGTGCCGACCCCGGTGACGTGGTCACCACCATCGACCCGGCGGTGCAGAAGGCGGGGTACGCGGCGCTCGGCGGCAAGACGGGCGGTGCCGTCGCGATCGACCCGAAGACCGGCAGAATCCTGGCGATGGTCTCCACCCCGGCCTACGACCCGGGGCAGCTGACCGACGCCAACACCGCCGGACCGGCCTGGACGCGGCTCACCAAGGACAAGGCCAAGCCGCTGACCAACCGCGCGATGCGCCAGCCGCTGCCGCCGGGCTCGACCTTCAAGCTGGTCGTGGCGGCGGCCGCGCTGGAGGACGGGCTGTACTCGGACGTGGACCAGCGCACCACGAGCCCCACGCCGTACATCATGCCCGGGACGAGCCGGCCGCTGCCGAACGAGAGCGCCTCGGCACCCTGCGAGAACGCCTCGATCCGGGTCGCGCTCCAGTACTCCTGCAACAACGTCTTCGGCAAGCTGGCCGTGGACCTCGGGCAGGACAAGGTGCGGGCGATGGCCGAGAAGTTCGGCTTCAACGACGAGAAGCTGGACGTGCCGGCGCGGGCGTACACCAGCGTGTACCCGTCGAAGATGGACCCGGCGCAGACCGCGCTCTCCGGCATCGGCCAGTTCGACGTGACCGCCACCCCGCTCCAGATGGCCATGGTGTCGGCCGCCATGGCCAACAACGGCGAGCTGGTGTCGCCCCATATGGTGTCCCGGCTCACCAACGGCGACGGCGATGTGCTGAAGGACTACGACCAGAGTGCCGGGCCCCGGCGGATCGTCAGCGCCCGCACGGCCGAGCAGCTGCGCTCCGCGATGGAAACGGTCGTACGCGACGGCACCGGCCGCAACGCGCTGATCGACGGCGTGACGGTCGGCGGCAAGACCGGCACCGCGCAGCACGGCGCGAACAACAGCGGTACGCCGTACGCCTGGTTCACCTCGTTCGGGAAGTCGGACTCCACCGGCAAGGAGGTGGCCGTCGCGGTGATGGTCGAGCAGTCGGACGCGGCGCGCGGTGAGGTCAGCGGCAACGGGCTCGCGGCTCCGGTGGCGCGGGCGATGATGGCGGCGGCGCTGAAGTAGGCGTCCGCGACTCGTGGGGGCGGCCGGTGTTCCGTACACCGGCCGCCCCCTCGCGCGTACGGCTCACTTGACCCCGAGGAGCTGTTCCACCGGGTCGATCGCGAAGTACACCAGGAACAGCGCCGAGACGGCCCACAGCAGCCAGTTGACCTGCCTGGCCTTGCCCACGACCGCCTTGATGACGACGTAGGCGACGAAGCCCGCGCCGATGCCGTCGGTGATGGAGTAGGTGAAGGGCATCGCGGCGATGGTGAGGAAGGCCGGGACGGCGATCTCGTAGTCGTCCCAGTCGATGTGCTTGACGTGGGTCATCATCAGGAAGCCCACCGCGATCAGCGCGGGCGCCGCCGCCTGGAGCGGGACGATGGTGAGCAGCGGGGTGAGGAAGAGCGCGAGTCCGAAGAGACCGCCGGTGACGATGTTGGCGAAGCCGGTGCGGGCGCCCTCGCCGACTCCGGCCGCGGACTCGATGTAGGCGGTGTTGGAGGAGGCGGAGCCGACACCGCCCGCGACGGCCGCGGCGCCGTCGATGAACAGCACCCGGCCGATGCCGGGCACCTTGCCCCGCTCGTCCAGCAGTCCGGCCTCGGCGCTGATGCCGACGATGGTGCCCATGGCGTCGAAGAAGTCGGACAGGACGAGGGTGAACACCAGCAGGACGGCGGTCAGTACGCCCGCCTCGGCGAAGCCGCCGAAGACGTCGAAGTGACCCACGAGCCCGAAGTCCGGCGCGGCGAAGAGGCTGTCGGGGACCTTCGGGGTGGTCAGGCCCCAACTCTTCACGTCGGCGAGCGCGTTGACGGCGATCGCGACGACGGTCATCGTCACGATGCTGATGAGGATCGCGCCCTTCACCTTGCGGGCGAGCAGCGCGATGGTGAGCAGGACGCCGATACAGAAGACGAGCACGGGCCAGCCGGTCAGCCGGCCGGTGGCGCCGAGCTGCACGGGGACCGTGGTGTGGGCGGCGTCGGGGATGCGGCTGACGAAGCCCGAGTCCACGAGGCCGATGAAGGCGATGAACAGGCCGATGCCGACACCGATGGCCTGTTTGAGCTGCTGCGGGATGGCGTTCATGATCGCCTCGCGCAGTCCGGTGAGGACCAGGACACAGATCAGGACGCCCTCGACGACGACCAGACCCATCGCCTCGGGCCAGCTCATCAGCGGGGCGAGCTGGAAGGCGACGACGGCGTTGAGGCCGAGGCCCGCGGCGATGGCGAGCGGGAGGTTGCCGCCGACACCCATGACGATCGTCATCACACAGGCCACCAGGGCGGTGGCGGTGGCGAGTTGACCGGTGTCGAGGGTGTGCCCGAACTTGTCCTTGGCGCTGCCGAGGATGATCGGGTTGAGCACGAGGATGTAGGCCATGGTGAAGAACGTGGCGACACCGCCGCGTATCTCGCGGCCGAAGCTCGATCCGCGTTCGGATATCCGGAAGTAGCGGTCGACGCCGTTGCCGGCCGGGGGCGCGGCTCTGCCGGGCCCTGAATCCACCTTCTGTGTCTCGGACATGGGCGTACTCCTCGTCGCGCCGCCGTGGCGGGTGTGGTGTGCGGATGCTGGCTGGATTGTTCCCCTGATCAACCGGTTTCAGGTTTTCCCCGTGTAACGGAATCGGACATGACTCCGGCCCCGGCGGGAGGCCGGGGCCGGACGACAACTGCCTTACCTGTCAGCCGGGTTGGATCTCAGCTGACGAAGTACGTCGGGTTGGGCAGCTTGTAGGTGCGGTCGGCGTAGCCGCCGTCCAGGTCGGAGTACTGGTCGCCGAAGTTGGCGATGATGTCGTACCCGAGGTCCTTCTCGATGTGCTTGCGGGTACCGGCCTTGTACTGCACGGTCGTGCAGGTCCAGGTGCCCGGCGTGGCGCAACCCGACAGGTAGGCGGGCGGGTTGGCCTTGTCCTTGAGGAACATGTGGGCCGGGTCCAGGTTCACGTCGGCGCCGACCTTCTTCAGGTTCTCCACGGCACCGGCGCGCTGCGCCTCGCTGAGCCCGGAGTTGTAGAAGACGGCGACACCCTTGGACTCGGCGTAGCGCACCAGCGCCGGGCTGCCGAAGACCTCGGGCCGGTCGGCACGGTTGACGTAGTCGTTCCACGTGGCCGGGTCGTACGTGTAGTTGTACCGCTTCTCGTAATCGAGGCTCAGCAGCAGCGTGTCGTCGATGTCGAACACGACGGCCGGCTTGTGCCCCCGGTGGTGCGTCTTGCGCGCCGCCTGGTCGATCCAGCGCTTGGCGTCGGCGTCGATCCGCGCCAGGTCCTTGGCGTACGGGCTCGACGGCGACGCCTGGTACACCCCGTCGCCGTCGGCGGTCGTGCCGTAGTAGGTGTCGATGTCCTTCACCAGCAGCCCGATGTTGTAGGGCTCGTGGGTGGAGTTCGCCGTCGACTGCCCGGCGGTGGCCGCACCGGCGCCGTACAGCAGGCCCCCGGCGAGCGCACAGGCGGCGGTGGCCGCCGCGATCCGCAGTGATTTATGCATGACAGGTTTTCTACGCGCGTCATCGCCGCGGCGGGGCGGACGTTGCACGATCGATATCAAGCCACCGGTTCGACGCCGGGCGCGGGCTCCGGGCCCGCCTCGATCACGGCGTCCAACATGCCGCGCGACGCCTGGAGTTCGTCGATGGCCCGGGTGATCCGGGCCCGCTCCGCGCGCAGGTCCGCGACCAAGTCCGGGCAGATCGGCACCAGTCGGCGGTCCTGCTCGCGCAGACACGGCAGCACGCGGGCGATCGTCTCCGTGGTGAGCCCGGCCGTGAGCAGCGTCCGTACGCGGCGCACGGTGCCCACGTCCTCCTCGCGGTAGACGCGGTAGCCGCTGGGCAGCCGGTCCGGTGCCAGCAAGCCCTGCTCCTCGTAGTAGCGCAGCAGCCGTTCGCTGACACCGGTCCGCCGGACCATCTCCCCGATGCGCACGGGCCCACACTCCCGGACTTGACTCTCACACGGATGTCAGACTTTAGCGTCGCGCCATGAAGAAGAGCTCCGTGATTCTCGCGGCCCTGTGCGTGTCCGTGTTCGTGGTGGGCACGTCGGAATACCTGGTCGCCGGGCTGCTGCCCCAAGTCGCCGCGGATCTGGGGGTGTCGGTGGGCGCCGCCGGGCAGACCGTCACCGCGTACGGCCTCGGGGTGGTCGTCGGCGGCCCCCTGGTGACCCTGGCCACCACCCGGGTACCGCGCAAGGCCCTCGCGGTGGCGCTGATGCTGCTGTTCGCGGCCGGCAGCGCCGTCAGCGCGTACGCGCCGTCCTACGAAGTCCTGCTCGTGGGACGGGTGTTGTCCTCGCTCGTCCACGCGACGTTCTTCGCCCTGTGTCTGGTGGTCGCGGGGCGGATCGTGCCCGCAGAACAGGTGGGGCGGGCGACTGCGGCCGTCGTCTCCGGGCTGACCGCGGCGACCCTCCTCGGCGTTCCGCTGGGCGCACTGCTGGGCGAACGGACCGGCTGGCGTACGCCGTTCACCGTGCTCACCGTTCTCGCCCTGCTCGGCACCGCGCTGCTCGCGGCCGTCCTGCCCCCGCAGGCGGCCGAACCGGCGGGCGCGCGCGCCGAGATCGAGGTCATGGCGCGCCGGCCCGTGCTGCTCGCCCTCGCGACCACCGCCGTCGGCTTCGCGGGCGTCGCCACGGTCTTCACCTATCTGGCCCCGCTGCTCACGAACGTCACCGGGTTCCCCGCGTTCGTCGTCTCGGTCCTCCTCCTCGCGTACGGGGCCGGGAGCTTCCTCGGCAACATCGTCGCGGGACGGCTGACCGACCTGGCCCCGGCCGCCACCCTGCGCGGTGTCTTCGCGGCCCTGACCGTCCTGCTGGCCTGCACCCCCTTCGCGGTGACCCGGCGGCCGACCGCCGTCCTCGCGGTACTGCTGCTCGGCCTGCTCGCCACCGCCACCATCGCCCCGCTCCAGGGCCTGATCCTGCGGCACGCGCAGGAGGCGCCCACCCTCGCGGTCGCCGTCAACGTCGGCGCCTTCCAGCTCGCCACCGCCATGGGCTCCGCGATCGGCGGCGCGGTCGTCGCGGCGGGCGCGCTGCGCTGGACCGGGGCGGCCGGGGCGGTGCTGAGCGCGCTGGGCCTGGTCCTCTCGGTCTACGCGCTGCCGCTGAAGTCCCGGGCGGGTGACGGGTCCGGCAGCCGGACGCCGACGGCCGTCTGAACCGCGGGTCGCGGAACCGGCGGCCGTGGAGTCGTCGGTCGCGCAGCCGCGGGTCACGGAGTCGCCGGTGGCGAAGCCGTCGGCCGTGGAACCACCAGTCGCGAAGCCACCGGACGCGGAGCCGCCGGCCACGGAGTCGCTGGCCGTGGAACCACCGGCCGCGGAGCCGCCGTCACGCGGGAGCGGTCCAGCCCGGGTCGCGTCCGCTCAACCCCAGCGCCCGGTCCAGGAGGGACGCGTCCTCCGGGACCGGGACGACCGGGCCGAAGAGGCCGGCGGGGCGGTCGGGGAGTTCGGCGGCCGCCTGGAGGAAGGTGTGGGCGGAGAACAGGGCTTCGGGGTCGGGGGTGTAGGGAACGTCCAGGGCCCGGGCGAGGTCCCAGGCGTGGACGACCAGTTCGTCGGCGGCCACGGCGCCCGCGACCGCGCCGGGGAGGGCGACGCCGCCGGCGCGGGTGTCGCCGGTCCAGGCGGCGGGGTCGCGCCAGGCGTCGGCCAGGGCGTCCAGGGCCTTGGGCAGCTCTGTGCGCCAGTCCGGGAAGAGGACGGGCCGGGCGGTGGTGGGGGGCGTGTCGGTCGTGGGGCCGAAGTCCTTGCGGGCCGCCGACCGGAAGGCGAGGGACAGGCCGTGCAGGTGGGCCAGCAGATCGCCGACTGTGTAGTCCGGGCACGGGGTGGGGGCCGTGAGGTGGTCGTCGGCCACATGGTCGGCGAGCTGGGCCACGATCCGGGTCTGGGGGCCGAGGTCGGGCAGCGGGTCGGTCATGGCGGGCTCCTCACGCGCGGGGCGGGCGGGTGTCCGGGCAGGTGTACGGAGGTATGACCCTGCCGGGGGTGCGGACTCATCGGTGTCCCCGGAGGGTCGGCTCCGGACCCCGGAACCGGACCCCGGACGCGGACCCCGCCCGGCCCCGGAGCGGCCCCGGAGCGGCCCCGGACCGGCTCCGGACCGGCCCCGAATAGGGCATCCTCCCGATCCCCGCGCCCCCTCCTCAGGCCCACGATCGAGCGGTATGACGACTTTCTCGACCGTGCGGCGCGTCCTGCGGGACCGGGCCGCGGGGCTGTGTCTGGCGGCCACGGTGGTGTCCGGGTTCGGCTCGTCCGCGCTGTGGCTGGCGTCGGGTGTGTGGGTCAAGGACATCACCGGCTCGGACGGGCTGGCGGCGCTGTGTGTGTTCGCCCTGTGGGCGCCCACCCTGGCCGGACCCGCGCTGGGCACGCTCGCCGACCGGGTGCGCAGACGGCCCCTGATGATCACCATGAACCTGGCACTCGCCGCCCTCCTGCTCCCGCTGACCACCGTCGGCTCCCCCACCCGTCTGTGGCTGCTGTTCGCCGTGCTGTTCCTGTACGGCGCCGCCGACGCCGTGCACGACGCGGCCGAATCTGCGCTGGTCGGAGCCGCCGTGGACCCCGCACTGCTCGGCGCCTTCAACGGGCTGCGCATGACCGCCCGGGAGGGCGTGAAGCTGCTCGCGCCCCTGGTGGGCGCCGGGCTCTACACCGTCTACGGCGGCCCGGCCGTCGCCCTGCTCGACGCGGCCACCTTCGTCCTCGCGGCCGCGCTGTGCGCCCTGCTGCGGGTGCGGGAGGAGCGCCCGGCCCGGCACGAGCGCCCGAACCTCACCCAGGGCGTACGCCACATATGGGCCCACCCCACGCTGCGGCCGCTCCTCATGGCGGCCGGCACCACGATGCTGCTCGCCGCGCTGAACGGCGCCACGGTGTACGCCGTCGTCGACCGCCTCGGCCGCTCCCCCGCCTACGCGGGCGTGCTGTACGCGGCCCAGGGCGCCGGTTCGGTGGTGATCGGCGTGGCCGCCGGTCCGCTCCTCGCCCGGTTCGGCGGGCGCCGGTTCGCGGCGGCCGGGATCGCCCTGACGGCGGTCGCGGTGGCGGCGCGCGCGGTGCCGTACGCCCCGGTGGCGCTGGTGGCGGGCGCGGTGACCGGCATCGGTCTGCCGTGCGCGCTGATCGCGGCGTTCACGGCCGTGCAGCGCGAGACGCCCGAAGAGCTGCTGGGCCGCGCCTCGGCCGCCGCCAGCACGCTGGTGTTCGCCCCGAACGTGCTGGGCCTGGCCGCCGGCGCGGCCCTCGTCGGGATCGCGGGCCCCGCGCTGCTGCTGCCGCTCTACGCCCTCCCCCTGCTCCTGACGGCGGCCCTGCTCGCTCAGTGCCCGGACAGCGCCTCCCGCACCGCCGCGAGGTCGTCGTCCGATGCCAACCCGGCGTGATAGAGCCGCAGTTCGGTGGCCCCGGCGTCCTGCGCCCGGGCGGCGTCCGCCGCGAGGGTGCCGGGGCTGCCGCCCAGGCCGGAGACGACGGTGAGGTTGGCGGCCAGGACCGTGTCGAGCCCGGCCCGCGCGGCGAAGGGCGCCAGCGGCGCCATACCCAGCGGTGCCGTACCGCCCACACAGGGCACCACCACACCGTCCGCGCGGGAGAGTATGTGGGCGGGATCCACCCCGGCGTTGGCGCCGCAGTGGTACGACACCGGGTCCGCGTGCAGGAGCACCTGGAAGCCCTCGGGCGCGGCGGCGCGTACGGCCGAGACGGCGGCCTCCTGGAGGGTGCGGGCGGTGTGCTCGCGCCAGGCCAGCGTGGCCGCCGCCGTGTCCGCGCCGAGCAGCCGCTCCACGTCCCCCCACCCCTCGCCGTCCGCCGCCCCGCGCCACACCGGCTCCAGGGCGGCCCGTACGACGGCGGCCAGCTTGTCGGCGTCCAGGCCCTGTTCGCCGTACCCCGCCCGGCAGTCGGGGCAGAAGCACAGCGACATCAGATACTCGCCCGCGTCCCCCAGGGCGGCCCCGCCCGTCTTGTCGTGGGCGTGCAGATGCCGCAGCCCGTACCAGCCGAGGGACTCCAGTTCGGTGCCGTGCGCGCCGGGACGTACGGCGGCCTCGGCGGCCAGGTCCACCAGATAGGCGCGGACATCGGGCCGGGCGATGCAGGGCGCCCAGGGGTAGCGGTCGCCGTAGGCGTTGACGACCGACGTGTGCGGATGCTCCATGCCCAGCCGGGAATTGTGGGCGAGGACCACCCAGGTGTGCACCTCCAGGCCCGCCGCCGCGAGCGCCCCCGCGGCCTCGCCCCAGGCGTCGCCGGGAGCCCAGTCGCCCGCCACATGGGGGCGAAGCACACGCCCCGCCCACCGGTCCCCGGGCGGGTAGAGGACCGCCGCGTACTCGGCGGTGACGATCCGGTGGCGGGGATGGCGGGGGGTGAGCGCGCGGGTGGAGTGGTAGGCGGCCGCGAGGGTCGCCTGTTCCACGCCGAGCCCGGCGATCCGGTCGGCCGCGCCGGGATCGCCGGCCACGTCCCAGGGGTAGACGAACGCCGACGTCTTCACGTCTCCACCTCCGGCGGCACGGCCGGAGCAGCGTACGGGGCGTATCCCTGACCGGCGTCCAAGTCCATGAACAGCGGCACGCTACGGTCCCGCTCTCCGGGCGGTCAAGGCATCCAACAAGCCACCCGCACACGGGCGTTCCGTCCCGGGATGTCCCCTTGACCGCCCCCGGCGACGCTCCTTAGCTTGCCCATGTATGTGAATCGGGTTCGTACATACGACCGGCAGATCAGCGGTGAGGAGACCACATGTCCGCCCCCCACACAGCGCCCCGCACCATCCTGCTCACCGGCGCCTCCGGCGGAGTCGGCACCCTGATGCGCTCCCTGCTGCCGCAGTACGGCTACACACTGCGCCTGCTGGACGTCCGCCCCGTCGAGGGCGAGCCGGACGCGATCATCGCCGACCTCGCGGACCGGGAGGCCCTGCGCGAGGCGGTGCGCGGCGTGGACGGCATCCTCCACCTCGCGGGCATCTCCCTGGAGGCGCCGTTCGAGAAGATCCTCCGCGCGAACATAGAGGGCACCTACCACCTCTACGAGGCCGCCCGTCTCGAAGGCGTCCCCCGCGTGGTCTTCGCCTCCTCCAACCACGCCGTCGGCTACACCCCGGCCCCCCTGGACGGCGGCCGCCCGATCCCGGCCGGCACCCCGCACCGCCCGGACACCTTCTACGGCCTGTCCAAGTGCTTCGGCGAGGACCTGGCCCAGCTCTACTGGGACAAGCACGGCCTGGAGACCGTCTCCGTGCGCATCGGCTCCTGCTTCCCGGAGCCCACCAGCGTGCGGATGCTGTCGATCTGGCTGAGCCCCGCCGACGCCGCCCGCCTCTTCCACGCGGCCCTGAGCGCCGAGGGCGTCGGCCACACGGTCGTCTACGGCGGCTCGGCCAACACGCGCGCGTGGATGGACCTGAGCAGCGCGCGGGCGCTCGGCTACGAGCCGCAGGACGACTCCGAGCCGTACGCGGCCGCTCTGCTCGCCAAGGAGGGCGAGCTGGACCCGGCGAACCCGGCCCACCACCACCTGGGCGGCCCCTTCCTCGTCGACCCGCCGATCTGGCCGTACTGAGGCCCGTACGGCACCACGTACGAAATCCGCAGGGCACCCCTGCCGAAATCCCGCCGCCCCCTCCCGGTGCGGCCGAAAACGATCCCTCGCGGCGGCGGGCGGGCACCAAACGGGCCCGCCAGCCGCCGTTTCGGGCACCCGTCACGCCCGCTTCGATCTCCGTTCGGGCAGCCGCGCAGGTCCGGGGCGGGCATGGCACTGTGTGAACGGGCACACACGGGCAGGATCGGACTCCCAACAGACCTGGTCAGCGCCGCGCGACCGCTGTAGAACTCTCCCCAGGGCCCGAACGGGCATCTCAATGACGAGAGCGGGTGACTACATGGGCACCAACACGGCCGAAGAGCGCCAGCGCGCGATCGTGCGCGCCGCACGCGCCACCGGCGCCGTGGACGTCACCGCCCTCGCCGCCGAGCTGGGCGTGGCCAAGGAGACCATCCGGCGCGATCTGCGCGCGCTGGAGGACCACGGCCTGGTCCGCCGCACGCACGGAGGCGCCTACCCGGTCGAGAGCGCCGGCTTCGAGACGACGCTCGCCTTCCGTGCCACCAGCCACGTTCCCGAGAAGCGCAGGATCGCGGCCGCCGCGGCCGAGCTGCTCGGGGACGCCGAGTCGGTCTTCGTCGACGAGGGCTTCACCCCGCAGCTCATCGCCGAGGCGCTGCCGGCCGACCGGCAGCTCACCGTGGTCACCGCCTCCCTGCCGGTCGCGGGCGCCCTCGCGGAGGCCGAGAACGTCTCGGTCCTGCTGCTGGGCGGCCGCGTCAGAGCCGGAACGCTCGCCACGGTCGACCACTGGACGACCAAGATGCTGGCCGGGTTCGTCCTGGACCTCGCCTTCGTCGGCGCCAACGGCATCTCCCGCGAACACGGTCTGACCACGCCCGATCCCGCCGTCAGCGAGGTCAAGGCGCAGGCCGTCCGGGCCTCGCGGCGCACGGTGTTCGCGGGCGTGCACACCAAGTTCGGGGCGGTCAGCTTCTGCCGGTTCGCCGATGTCGGCGCGGTGGACGCGATCGTCACCAGCACCCAGCTACCGGCCGCCGAGGCCCACCGCTACTCACTCCTCGGGCCCCAGGTCATCAGGGTCTGACCGCAGGCCCGCAGCCGCTCCCCGGACCCACCGCACCCCCGTACCCGCACCACCCGGCCGTCCGCCGTACCCCCGGCGAGCCGCACGGCCGGTTCCGCCACACCCGGCACCACCCGCACCACGCATCACCGGCACCACCCGCACCACCCGAGAAACACCCGCACCACCCGCACCACCCACCTTCCGCTTACGGGACCGACAAGCGATCAGGAGCACCCCTTCCATGCCAACCCAGAGCCGACGTACGCCCCGCGTCCTCCTCGCCGCCGCTGCCGCCGGAACGCTCGTCAGCCCGCTGCTCACCGGCTGCGCGGGCGCGGGCGGTGCGGGAGGCGGCGGGTCCGCCGCCCACTCCATCAACGTCCTGATGGTGAACAACCCGCAGATGGTGGAGCTCCAGAAGCTCACCGCCGCCAACTTCACCAAGAAGACCGGCATCAAGGTGAACTTCACGACGCTGCCGGAAAACGATGTCAGAGACAAGATCAGCCAGGACTTCGCGAACCAGGCGGGCCAGTACGACGTCGCGACCCTGAGCAACTACGAGATCCCGATCTACGCCAAGAACGGCTGGCTGCACTCGGTCGACAGCTACGTCAAGAGCGACAAGGGCTTCGACCAGCAGGACATCCTCACCCCGATGACGCAGGCCCTGACCGGCGCCGACGGCAAGCTCTACGGCGAGCCCTTCTACGGCGAGTCCTCCTTCCTGATGTACCGCAAGGACGTCCTGGAGAAGAAGAAGCTGACGATGCCGGCCCACCCCACCTGGAAGCAGGTGGCCGACATCGCGGCCAAGGCGGACGGCGCCGAGCCCGGCATGAAGGGCATCTGTCTGCGCGGCCTGCCCGGCTGGGGCGAGGTCATCGCCCCGCTGACGACGGTGGTCAACACCTTCGGCGGCACCTGGTTCGACAAGGACTGGAACGCCCGCCTGAACTCCCCCGAGTTCAAGAAGGCCACGCAGTTCTACGTCGACCTGGTGCGCAAGCACGGTGAGGCGGGCGCCGCGCAGTCCGGCTACGCCGAGTGCCTGAACAACATGACGCAGGGCAAGACGGCCATGTGGTACGACGCCACGGCGGGCGCGGGCTCGCTGGAGGCGGCCGGTTCCCCGGTCAAGGGCAAGATCGGCTACGTGGCGGCCCCGGTCGAGAAGACCAAGAGCTCCGGCTGGCTCTACACCTGGGCGTGGGGCATCCAGAAGGCGTCCAAGCACCCCGACGACGCCTGGAAGTTCATCTCGTGGGCGTCCGGCAAGGGCTACGAGAACCTGGTCGGCGGCAAGGCCGGCTGGTCCAACGTGCCCGCGGGCAAGCGCGCCTCGACGTACGAGATCCCGCAGTACACCAAGGAGGCGGGCGCCTTCGCGGACGTCACCAGGGACGCCATCGCGAGCGCCGAGCCGAAGAACCCGGGCGTGCAGCCCCGGCCCGCGCCCGGCATCCAGTTCGTGGGCATCCCCGAGTTCACCGACCTGGGCACCAAGGTCGCCCAGGAGATCAGCTCCGCGATCGCCGGCCGTCAGTCGGTGGACAGCGCGCTGAAGAAGTCTCAGGCGTACGCCGAGGCCGTCGGCAAGAAGTACCGGAAGTAAAGAAGTACGAGGATCATGACCGTCACGACATCGGCCCCGGCCGCCGCCACCACGGCGCGGCCGGCGGTCCGGCGGCCCTCGGACCGCCTGCGCGCGTGGGCCACCCGCGCCCCGCTTCTGCCCGCTCTGGTCTTCATGATCGCGGTGACCCAGCTGCCCTTCGTGGCCACGCTGGTGATCTCGTTCTTCGACTGGAACGCCCTCTACCCGAAGGCCCGCCACTTCGCGGGCATCGACAACTACCGTCAGGTGCTGACCGACGCGGACCTGCGCCACTCGGTGTGGGTGACCGTGGTGCTCACCGTCGCGGTGGTGCTCGCCAGCCTGGTCATCGGGCTGGGTCTGGCGCTGCTGCTCGACCGGAAGTTCCCGGGCCGCGGCGCGGTGCGCACCCTGCTCATCGCGCCCTTCCTGGTGGTGCCCACGGCCGCCGCCCTGCTCTGGAAGCATGTGCTCTACAACCCGGAGTACGGTCTGTTCAATGGGTTGCTGCACTATGTGGGCGGCCCACAGCCCGACTGGATCTCGAACACCCCGCTGCTCGCGGTCGAGGCCTCGCTGGTGTGGCAGTGGACGCCGTTCATGATGCTGATCCTGCTGGCCGGACTGCAGAGCCGGGACCAGCAGCAGATCGAGGCCGCCCGGGTGGACGGGGCGAGCGACTGGCAGGTCTTCCGCCATCTCACCCTGCCGCACCTGCGCCGCTACCTGGAACTGGGCGCCCTGCTGGGTTCCATCTACATCGTGCAGAACTTCGACGCGGTGTTCACGCTGACCTCCGGCGGCCTCGGCACCGCCAACCTGCCCTACACCGTGTACCAGACCTTCTACCAGGCGCACGAGAACGGCCTGGCCTCCGCTGCGGGCGTCCTCGTCGTCATCGGCTCCATCATCATCGCGACGTTCGCCCTGCGCGTGGTGTCGTCCCTGTTCCGCGAGGAGGTGTCGCGCGGATGAGCACCCCCCTGACCGTGAAGCGGCGCGGCGGCCTCGGTCTCGGCCTGGTCGCCTGGCTGGCCGGAATCGTCTTCTTCCTGCCCATCGCCTGGATGGCGCTGACGTCCTTCCACTCCGAGGCGGACGCGGCGACCAACCCGCCGTCCTTCGCCGCCGCCCTCACCCTGGACGGCTACCGCGACTTCTTCGGCGCGAACGGCGGGGCGAGCCCGTGGCCCGCGCTGATCAACTCGGCGATGGCGTCGGTGCTCTCGACCGTCTTCGTGCTGCTGCTGTCCTTCCCGGCGGCGTACGCGCTGTCGATCCGGCCGGTGAAGAAGTGGACGGACGTCCTGTTCTTCTTCCTGTCCACCAAGATGCTGCCGGCCGTGGCGGGTCTGCTGCCGCTGTACCTGTTCGCGAAGAACACCGGGATGCTGGACAACATCTGGCTCCTGGTCATCCTCTACACCTCGATGAACCTGCCGATCGCGGTGTGGATGATGCAGTCCTTCCTCGCCGAGGTGCCGGTCGCCATCATCGAGGCGGCGAAGGTGGACGGGGCGCGGCTGCCGGTGATCCTGGCCCGCGTGGTGGCCCCGATCGCCCTGCCGGGCATCGCGGCGACGTCCCTGATCTGCTTCATCTTCAGCTGGAACGAGCTGCTGTTCGCCCGGGTCCTGACGGGTGTGGTCGCCGAGACCGCCCCCGTGTTCCTGACGAGCTTCATCACCAGCCAGGGCCTGTTCCTGGCCAAGGTGTGCGCCGCCTCGCTCGTCATCTCCCTGCCGGTGCTCGCCGCGGGGTTCGCCGCCCAGGACAAGCTGGTCCAGGGCCTGTCGCTTGGAGCCGTGAAATGAAGGCCGCCGTCATCGAGTCCGTGGGCCGCGCCGTCGTCATGGAGGTCCCCGACCCGACGCCCGGTCCCCGCGAGGTCGTCGTCGAGGTCGCGGCCTGCGGCCTGTGCGGCACCGATCTGCACATCCTCCAGGGCGAGTTCGCGCCCAAGCTGCCGATCATCCCGGGCCACGAGTTCGCGGGCGAGGTCGTCGGGATCGGCAGCCAGGTCACCGAGGTCGCGGTCGGCGACCGGGTGGCGGTGGACCCCTCCCTCTACTGTTACGAGTGCCGGTTCTGCCGCGACGGCCACAACAACATGTGCGAGCGCTGGGCCGCGATCGGCGTGACCACGGCGGGCGGCGCGGCCCAGTTCGCGGTGGCCCCGGTGGCCAACTGCGTGAAGCTGCCCGAGCACGTGCGCACCGAGGACGCGGCCCTGATCGAGCCGCTGTCCTGCGCGGTGCGCGGCTACGACATCCTCAACTCCCGCCTCGGCGCCCATGTCCTGATCTACGGCTCGGGCACCATGGGTCTGATGATGATGGAGCTGGCCAAGCGCACCGGCGCCTCCAGCGTGGACATCGTGGACATCAACCCGGCCCGTCTGGAGACCGCCAAGCTCCTCGGCGTCTCGGGCGCGGCGGCCAACGCCGACGAGCTGGACCGGCCGCAGGGCTGGGAGGTCGTGATCGACGCGACCGGCAACGCGGCGGCGATCCAGGACGGTCTGGGCCGGGTCGCGAAGGCGGGTACGTTCCTGCAGTTCGGCGTGGCCGACTACGCGACGCGGGTCACCATCGACCCGTACCGCATCTACAACCAGGAGATCACCATCACGGGCTCCATGGCCGTGCTGCACAGCTTCGAGCGGGCGGCGGAGCTGTTCGCGAACGGCGTGCTGAACCCGGAGGTGTTCATCAGCGACCGGATCGCGCTGGACAACTACCCGCAGGCGCTGGAGCAGTTCGCGGCGGGCGTCGGCCGCAAGATCGTCGTGGTGCCCTGACCCGGCGGCACCACCGCTGAGCCGGCAGCCCCGCCGCCGACCCGCCGGCACCGCCGCTGAGCCTGCCGGGCCCCGCCTGACCCGGGGCCCGGTCCGGTGCCGTGACCCGAACGGGGGTCACGGCACCGGGTAAGGGAACGGCAAAGTGACGTCGTTCGTTCACCCGGCATGACCGCTATGACCCCTGGTTCGAATGTCCCGCTGCCGGCCGCCCGTGTGTCCGTGGACGTCGCCGCGCCCGTGCGGCTCGACGTGTCGGGCCTGCTGCTCACCGCCGACGGCAAGGTGCGCTCCGACGCCGACTTCATCTTCTACAACCAGCCGTCCGGCCCGGGCGTGGCCTACCGCTCCGGCGGCGGTTCCGCGCCGGACGCGATCACGGTGGACACCGCCGCCGTGCCGCCGGACATCGAGAAGATCGTGGTGACCGCGAGCCCGGACGCGGCGGGCCAGACCTTCCAGGGCATCGAGCCGACGGCCACGATCCGCGACGCGGACGGCGACGCCGTACTGGCCACCTTCACCCCGCCCAGCCTGGGCAGCGAGACCGCGCTGGTGGTCGTGGAGATCTACCGCAGAAACGGCCAGTGGAAGGCCCGCGCGGTCGGCCAGGGCTATGCGAACGGCCTGGCGGGCATCGCCACGGACTTCGGCGTGACGGTGGAGGAACCGGCGCAGACGGCGGCCCCGGCTGCGGCGACCCCCGCGCCCCCGCAGCCGGTGTCCCAGCCGGCCGCCGCTCCCCCGATGCCGGCCGCTCCCCCGGCCCAGCCCGCTCCGCCCGCTCCCGGCGCGGGCAAGGTCAACCTGGACAAGGGCCGGGTCAGCCTGCGGAAGAACGAGACGGTGTCGCTGGTCAAGGGCGGCGCCCCGCTGCTCTCCCGGGTCCAGATGGGCCTCGGCTGGGAGCCCGCGTACCGGGGCAAGGACATCGACCTGGACGCCTCGGTCATCGCCTACGGACCACAGCGCAACGCGGTCGACGCCTGCTACTTCGGCAAGCTGTCGATCCTGAAGGGCGCGATCAAGCACTCCGGCGACAACCTCACCGGCGAGGGCGGCGGGGACGACGAGGTGATCACGGTCGACCTCGGCCGCATCCCCCAGGAGGTCACCGGCCTGGTCTTCACCGTGAACTCCTTCTCCGGCCAGAAGTTCACGGAGGTCGCCAAGGCGTACTGCCGCCTGGTCGACCCGGTGACCGGCGAGGAGCTGGTCCGCTTCGACCTGACCTCCGCCGAGCCCCAGACCGGCGTCCTCATGGCGAAGCTGATCCGCCAGTACTCCGGCGAGTGGGACATGACCGCCCTCGGCGACTTCGTGAAGGCCCGCACGGTGAAGAACATGAGGGACCCGGGGGCGCGGGCGCTGTGACGGCCCGGCCGACTCCCGCACGCTGAAGCACCGGTGGCCGGGCGTCCGTACGCCCGGCCGTCCGGGGACTACGGCCGCAGCCCCTCCGTCAGCACCGACAGATAGCGGCGGATCTCGCGGCCCTCGCCGTCGGCCAGCTCGGAGGCGGAGGCGACTCCGTGGGCCAGGCGGAGCAGGTCCACCGGGGAGAGGTCCGTACGGAGCGTGCCCTCGGTCTGGGCTGCGGACACCAGGCGGGTCACCGCGCCCTTCACCACCGCACCGCAGGTGGTCGGCGGGACCGGGCTGCCGTCGCTGACCGCCTTGCCCAGCAGGGCTTTCATGCCGCGGACCTGGATCGAGGCGACACAGAGCTCGTAGAGCCACTCCGCGAGGGCCTCGCCCGGGGGCAGCCGCTCGGCGAGGGCGTCGGCGCGATCGCCCAGCGCCTCGATCCGCTCCACGTACGCCGCCTCCAGGAGTGCCTGGCGGGTCGGGAAGTGCCGGTAGAGGGTACCGGAGCCGACCCCGGCGCGCTTGGCGATGTCGTCGAGGGAGGCGTTCTCGCCATGCTCGGCGAAGGCCTCGGCCGCCACCTCCAGCAACCGCTCGTAGTTCCGCCGAGCGTCCGCACGCATGGGCCTGACCCGCGCCATCCACTTACTCCTTGCACGCAGGAGACTGTCTCCGTATGTCACGGCGCCCCGGCACCCCGCCGGCTCCCCGGACGCCGTACCCCGGTTCAGGCAGCGGACCCCGTCGGCACCCTCAAAGGCCCTGCTGCGACCGCGCCTTGAACGCCGCCTTCCGGGCCTCCTTCGCCACCCGCTTGTCCGGGTGGAGCCGTCCCATCGCCTCCAGCACCTCGGGGGTCGCGGGGTGGTCCACGCGCCAGGCGGCCGCGAAGAATCCGCTGTGCTGGGCGGCCAACCCCTCGACCAGTGCCTGCAGTTCCTCGGAGTTCCCCTCCGCCTGGAGCTGCGCGGCGATGGTGTCGACGGTCAGCCAGAACACCAAGTCCTCGGTGGGCGGGGGCACATCGGCGGCGCCGCGCTCGCTGAGCCACACCCGGGCGAGGCCGCCCAGCTCGGCGTCGTCCAGCACCTCGCGCAGGGCGGGCTCCGCCTCCGGGCCGACCAGGGACAGCGCCTGCTGGCAGTGCAGCCGCCGCAGCGGGGCTCCCGCGTCCACGCCCCGTGCGGCCGCCAGCAACTCCCGTGCGGCGGCAAGGGGTTCGCGCTCGGCGAGCCAGTGCTCGGTCTCGGCGAGCGCGGCCTGCGGTCCGAACCCGGCGGTGCCGTCGAGGAGTACGTCGGCGCCCTTGTCCGCGAAGTCGCCGACGGCCGGCGCCGCGAACCCGGCCTCAAGGAGCCGGGCGCGCATGCCGTACACCCCGAGCGGGGTGAGGCGCACCATGCCGTAGCGGGAGATGTCGTCCTCGTCCACGGGCGCGGCGGGCTCGGCGTCGGCGTCGCCCATCAGCGCCTCGTCCACCGGCTCGTACTCCACCGCGCCGACCGGTGCCAGCAGCCGGAACTGGTCGTCGAGGCGCATCATCGCGTCGGAGACCTGCTCCAGGACGGCGTCGCTGGGCTCGTCCATGTCGCCGGGGACGATCACGGAGGCGGCGAGGGCGGGCAGCGGCACCGGGCTCTCGCCGGGGCCGTCCTCGCTGGCGGACAGCAGATAGAGGTTGCCGAGGACGTTGTCGAGGAACTCCGCCTCGGCCTCGGGGTCCCAGCCGAGCGAGGCGAAGTCGATCTCGCCGCCCTCCTCCAGGGCGTCGACCAGCCCGTCCAGGTCGGGCACGCTCGCGTCCGCGAGGACCGTCTCCAGGGCGGTCAGCCAGATGCCGAGCACGTCCTGCGGGGAGCCGGTGAGCAGCGCGAGGCCCTCGCCGGGCGCCACGGTGCCGGCCTCCTCGTCGGTGATCTCGACCAGCCCGGCGTCCACGGCGACCCGCCATGCCTCGGCGGCGTCGGCGGCCGCGTCCTCGTCGTCGAGCCCGAGCAGCGCGGCGGCGGCCGGCAGCTGGTCCTCGGCCAGGCTGCCGCCCGCGTCCACACGCGTCGCGGGGTTCGCCCAGCGGGCGAGGCGGGCGGCGCGGGAGAGCAGCGGGGTGGACAGCGCGGCGCGCGCCAGCTCCACTTCGGGGCGCAGCCGCACCGGCGGCAGGGGGGAGCTGTCTGACATCGCCTGGTTCTCCTCGGACCGTGAAAGGGCTCGACCGCTCAGCCTAGACGGGTTTCCTCGCGAGCCCCCCGGTTCATCCGCCCGCCATCACCCGTCCATGGCCGAAACCTTGACAACTCCCGTCGCCAGGCAGGAGATTGACGCGCGTAGAAGTCGGGGGAACGACTGTTCACCCGGCTCCGCACGCGTCACTGAGGGCCACCGGCCCGATACGCGACCGCGTTTCCACCCTCGTTCCGGCGTTCTCGTACGTCCCCGGAGGCATCCCTTGCCGAGCAGGTCTTCCGCGCGTCTCGCCGCGCTCACCGTCGCCGCCGTGTGCAGCGCGACGTCCGTCGTCGTCCTCACCTCGCCCGCGCACGCGGACGCGGTGCGGATCCACGACATCCAGGGCACCACCCGTCTCTCGCCGTACGCGGGCCAGAAGGTCGCGGACGTGCCGGGCATCGTCACGGCCGTGCGGGACTACGGCTCATCCAAGGGCTTCTGGCTCCAGGACCCGACGCCGGACGCCGACCCGGCCACCAGTGAGGGCGTGTTCGTCTTCACCAGCTCCGCGCCGAAGGCGGCCGTCGGCGACTCGGTCACGGTGTCGGGCACGGTCTCCGAGTACGTGCCGGGCGGCACGACCTCGGGCAACCAGTCGGTCACCGAGATCACCAAGCCGGCCGTCACCACGGTCTCCACCGGCAACCCGGTCCCGGCCCCGGTCGTCATCGGCAAGCACTCGGTGCCGGACCGCTACGCCCCCGCCGGGGACGCGAACGGCTCCGTGAACAGCGTGCGGCTGGCGCCCTCGACGTACGCCCTGGACTACTACGAGTCCCTGGAGGGCATGAACGTCCAGGTCGCGAACACCCGCGTGGTCACCGGCACGGACCCCTACGCCGAGCTGTGGGTCACCGTGAAGCCCGGCGAGCACCGCACCCCCCGGGGCGGCACGCTCTACGGCTCGTACGAGTCGCAGAACACCGGCCGGCTCCAGATCCAGTCGCTCGGCGCGACCGCCGACTTCCCGCAGGCGAACGTCGGCGACACCCTCAAGGGCGCCACGACCGGCCCGCTGGACTTCAACCAGTACGGCGGCTACACCCTCGTCGCGAGCAGCCTCGGCACGCTCAAGAGCGGCGGCCTGGAGCGGGAGACGACGCACAGGCAGTCCGCGCGGGAGCTCGCGGTGGCGACGTACAACGTCGAGAATCTGGACCCGTCCGACAACACCTTCGCGCAGCACGCGTCCGCGATCGTGAACAACCTGCGTTCGCCCGACGTCGTGTCCCTGGAGGAGATCCAGGACGACAACGGCGCCACCGACGACGGCACGGTGTCGGCGGGCGTGACCGTGCACAAGCTGATCGACGCGATTGTGGCGGCGGGCGGCCCGCGCTACGACTGGCGCTCCATCGACCCGGTCAACGACCAGGACGGCGGCGAGCCCGGCGGCAACATCCGCCAGGTGTTCCTGTTCAACCCGGAGCGGGTGTCCTTCGTGGACCGCGCGGGCGGCGACTCCACGACCGCCGTCGGCGTCACCAAGGACCACGGCAAGGCCCGTCTGACCGTCTCCCCGGGCCGGATCGCCCCGGCCGAC
Organism: Streptomyces sp. NPDC005435; assembly: GCF_040703155.1. Classification (NCBI taxonomy): domain Bacteria; kingdom Bacillati; phylum Actinomycetota; class Actinomycetes; order Kitasatosporales; family Streptomycetaceae; genus Streptomyces; species Streptomyces sp. NPDC005435. The sequence continues at coordinate 111,896 of NZ_JBEXEQ010000013.1, read as the reverse complement.
GCGGCCTGGAACTCCAGCCGCAAGCCGCTGGCGGGCGAGTTCGTCTTCCGCGGCAGGACGGTCTTCGTGATCGCCAACCACCTCAACTCCAAGGGCGGCGACCAGGCGCTGACCGCGCAGTACCAGCCGCCGACGCGCAGCTCGGAGACCCAGCGGCACGCGCAGGCGACCCTGGTGAACGGCTTCGTCAAGGACATCCTGTCCGTCCAGAAGGACGCGGACGTCATCGCGCTCGGCGACATGAACGACTTCGAGTTCTCCGGCACGGCCAAGATCCTGGAGGGCCGCGGCGAACTCTGGTCGGCGATCAAGTCGCTGCCGAAGAAGGAGCGTTACACCTACGACTACCAGGGCAACGCGCAGGTCCTGGACCAGATCCTGATCAGCCCGGAGATCCGGCGGGACGGCTCCTTCGCGTACGACAGTGTGCACATCAACTCGGAGTTCCACGACCAGATCAGCGACCACGACCCGCAGGTGCTGCGCTTCCGCCCGTAACTCTTCAGCGCTGCTTAGCAATACCTCGCAGAAGATTTAAGTGGAGCTATACGGTCGAGGGTGCCGAGACTACGTCCATGACGCCTCGCACCGCACCCTTCGGCCGTACGCTCTGCGCGATGGTCACCCCGTTCACGCCGGCCGGCGCGCTCGACGTGGACGGGGCGGCCCGCCTCGCCGCCCATCTGATCGCCGAGGGCTGTGACGGCCTGGTCCTGAACGGCACCACGGGCGAGTCCCCCACGACGACGGACGCGGAGAAGGCCGAGCTGATCGTGGCCGTCCGCGCGGCGGTGGGCCCCGGCATCCCCCTGGTCGCGGGCGTGGGCTCGGCCGACACCCGGCACACGATCGAACTGACCCGCGCGGCCGAAAAGGCGGGCGCCGACGGCGCGTTGGTGGTCACGCCGTACTACAGCAAGCCCCCGCAGGAGTCGGTGGAGGCCCATTTCCGCCAGGTCGCGGACGCGAGCGGCCTGCCGGTCATGCTCTACGACATCCCCGGCCGCACCGGCACCCGCATCGAGCCGGAGACGATGATCCGCCTCGCCGGACACCCCGGGATCGTCGCCGTCAAGGACTGCTCCTACGACTTCCTCGGCACCCAGAAGGTCCTCGCGGCAACGGAGTTGGCGTACTACGCGGGCTGCGACGAGCACATCCTCGCGCTGTACGCGATCGGCGCGGCGGGCTGTGTGAGCACCGTGGCGAACGTCGTCCCGCGTCAAGTCGCCGCCATCCTCGACGCGTTCGAGTCCGGCGACACGGCCCGCGCCACCGAACTCCAGCTGCGGACCGTGCCGTTGATCGAGGCGGTGATGGCCGCGGGGCTCCCCGGAACCGTCACGGCCAAGGCGCTGCTGGAGCGGCTCGGCCTCCCGGCGGGACCGGTCCGGGCACCGCTGCTGCCCGCCGGCCGGGCGACGGCCGACGAACTGTGGCGGCGCTACGAGGAGTTGGCCGACAGCCACTGAACAGCGCGATGGCGAGGGGCGGTTGACCCTCACACGCCCCCGAGGGCGGGTTCGCGGTCGGGCTCGCCCTCGGGGACGCCGGGCTCGTCGCGCCGCCGGAACAGCGCGCCGGGCCACCACATCCACCGGCCGACGTCCAGGGTCAGCGCGGTCACCAGCACCGAGCGGACGATCACGGTGTCCAGGAGTACGCCGAAGGCCACCGCGAACCCGAGTTCGGCGGCGAACACCAGCGGCAGCGAGGCCATCGCGGCGAAGGTGCCGGCCAGCACCAGGCCGGCCGAGGTGATCACGCTCCCGGTGGCGGACAGCCCGGTCAGCGCGGCCCGCCGGGTGCCGTGCCGCTGCGCCTCCTCGCGTACCCGGGTGACCAGGAAGATGTTGTAGTCGATCCCCAGGGCGACCAGGAACACGAACGTCAGGAGCGGGAAGGAGGCGTCCGCGCCGGCGAAGTGGAAGACGCGGCCGAAGACCAGGGCGCTCACCCCGAGGGCCGCGCCGAACGACAGCACCACGGTCGCCATGAGCAGCAGCGGCGCGACCACCGCCCGCAGCAGCAGGGCGAGGACGAGCAGCACCGCGATCAGTACGACGGGGATGACGACCCGGTCGTCGCGGTCGGCGGCGTCCCGTACGTCGAGCACGATGGCCGTGTTGCCGCCGACCTGGGCGTTCGCGCCCTCGATCCGGTGGACGGCGGCCCTGGCGCGCTCGACGGTGCGCAGCGCGGCCGGGCCGCTGGGGTCGTCCGCCAGCTCCCCGAGCAGGAGGGCGTCGCCGCCCCGGACGACCGGCGCCGCGACGCCGGTGATCCCGGGGACGCCGGACAGCGCCGTGCGCACCCGCTCCGCCGAGGCCGCCGAGGTCACGACCTGGACGGGGTCGCCCGAACCGGCCGGGAAGTGCCGGGCTCTGATCTCCTCGCCGACGGCCATCTGCGGCTTGCCGGTGAACTGGGCCGTGTCGGCGAGACCGTCGGCCTTCAGCCCGAGCACCCCGAACGCCAGGGCGCCGAGGGCGAGGGCGGTACCGATCCACACGGTTCGCGGCCGGCGGGCGACGGCGGCGCCGACGCGGGCCCAGACACCGCCATCATCTCCCGCCTCCGCCGCCCCCGGTGCCGCCGCCACGTACGACGGCCTGACCGGCCAGAAGACCCACCGTCCGCAGATCACCAGCAGCGCCGGCATCAGCGTGACCATGGCGAGCAGTCCGACGAGGATGCCGACGGCGCAGGCGGGCCCGAGCCCCTTGGTGGAGTTGAGGGTGGCCAGCATCAGCAGCGTCAGGCTCACCGCGACGGTCGCGGCGCTGGCGATCAGCGCGGGTCCGGAGCGGCGCAGCGCCTCGGCCATCGCCTCGTGCCGGTCCTCGTGGCGCCGGAGTTCCTCCCGGTAGCGGGAGATGAGCAGGAGCGCGTAGTCGGTGGCGGCGCCGAAGACGAGGACGGTCAGGATGAAGCCGGTCTGGCTGTTGACGGTGAGCCCGGCGTGCCTGGCCAGCAGGTAGATCAGCGCTTCCGAGGTGGCCAGGGCGCCGCCCACGGTCAGCAGGGGCAGCAGGGGGAGCACCGGGCTGCGGTAGGTGAGCAGCAGGATCGCGACCACCACCAGGGCGGTGACCGTCGTCAGGTCGCCGCCTCCGCCGAAGGCGCCGATGGAGTCGGACGCGTAGCCCACGGGTCCGGTGATGTGGAGTCCGAGGCCGTTCGCGTCCCTCTCGCCGACGCGGCGCAGTTCACCGGCGACCTCGGCGAGCCCGTTCCATCCGGTCCGGTCCTTGCGGACCTGGACCACGGTCTGGATGGCCTTGCCGTCCCGTGCCTCCACCGGACCCTGCGCGGGTCCGGCGACGCGGTCGAGGCCCTGGAAGGCCCGGGCGTCGGCGCGGGCCTTGGCGAGGTCGGCGGGGGTGACGCCGCCGGGCCGGTCGTAGACGATGATCGCGGGCAGGGTGTCGGCGGGCAGGAACGCCCCCGCGCGCTCGACGACCTGCGTCGACTCCGCGTTGCCGGGCAGCCAGGCGGAGTTGTCGTTCTGCTCGACGTCCCCGAGCCGGCCCGCCAGCAGCAGGGCCGGGACCAGCAGGACCGCCCAGAGGGCGACGACGACCCACTTGCCCACCCGTCCCGCGGGCCATGAGGCCATGGTTCGCAGCATGTGGAATCCCTCCGGGTTCAGCCGACGTGGGAGAGCTTGTCGGGGTTGGAGACGGCGTAGATGCCGCGGACCCGGCCGCCGTCCGGGGTGAGGTCGAGGACGAGCACGGCGTAGGGGGTGTCGCCGACGAGGAGCAGCGCGGAGGGGTCGCCGTTGACGCTGCGGTAGGCGATGTCCAGTCCGTTGCCGGAGGCGGGGCCGAGGGCGGCGAGCAGCCGGGCGACCTTGTCGCGTCCCTGGAGCGGCTGGAGTCCTCCGGCCGCCTTGCCGCCGCCGTCGCCCCACAGCGTCACGTCGGGCGCCAGGATCTCCAGGAGGGCTTCCAGGTCGCCGCCGAGCGTGGCGGCCAGGAACCGTTCGGTCACCTGCTGCCGTACGCGCGGCGCGGCCTCGTAGCGGGGGCGCCGGGCATGGACGTGCTCGCGGGCGCGGTGGGCCAGTTGGCGGATCGCGGCGGGGGTGCGGCCGAGCATCTCGGCGATCTCGGTGTGGGCGTACCCGAACACCTCGTGCAGGACGAACACCCCCCGCTCCAGCGGGGTGAGCGTCTCCAGGACGACCAGCAGCGCCATCGACACGGACTCGGCGCGTACGGCCGCGTCGGCGGCGTCGGCTGCTTCCGGGGCGTCCGCCGAGAGGGGGCCGACGAGGGGTTCGGGCAGCCAGGGGCCGACGTACGTCTCGCGGCGGCGGGTGACGGTGGCCCGGTGGGCGAGGGCCGCGTTCATGGCGATGCGCACCAGGTACGCCCGCGGGTTTTCGATCGGCTCCGCGCCCGGCGCCCGGTTCCTGGCCGTCCACGACAGCCAGGTCTCCTGCAGCACGTCCTCGGTGTCGGCGACGCTCGCGAGCATGTTGTAGACGAGGGAGAACAGCAGCTCCCGGTGCTCGTCGAACGCCTGCGTCACGGCGTCCGCCGGCTCCCGCGCGGGTGCCTCCGGCGAGCTGGGCGGGGTCTCGGACATCGAACAGCCTCTCGTCGCGGACTCTTTCCGCACCCGAGAGAAATCGAGCCCGCCGAGGTGTGACACGGATCTTACGAAATGTGACCCAAGTCACTTACTTCTATGCCGACTTGAGCCGCGCGCCACTCACCGCACACCGCTCAGCGCGGGTCGTACAGCACGCGCCCGAACGGCCACGCGCGGGCCAGCCAGCCGCTGACGGTGCGGTACAGCTCGGCATCGAGCGCGGCCCGCGCCGCGGTGACCCACGAACGGACCTGGACGGCACCCGGCTCGGCGCGGGAGGGATAGATGTACACACAGCCGACGACCTCACCCCCCGGCACCGCCAGCACGGTGTAGGTGAACCCGGTCCGCCGCTCGAAGTCCCGCGCGTGCGCCCGCAGATCGGCGAGGTTCCCCTCCAGCGACATCCCCTCCGCCGGCGGCCACGCGCGGCCCGCGAAGCCGGGAGTGGCCCGGATGTGCTCCATGCTGGAGGTCCACGCCGCATGGTCGGCCACGTTGTGCTCCGGCCCGAGCGGCTCCAGCCGGAACCGCTCCGTCACGGGCGGGTCGGGAACGACGAACTCGGGTGCGACAAGAGGCTCTTCGGACGACGAGGTCATGTTCGGAGGCTAACTCGCCCGGCTCCGGGGCTCATTGCCTTTTCCCGGAACGCCGAACGCCCTCCCCCGGCCGTCCTGGTCCGGGAAAGGGCGCTCGAAGCGTCGCGAGAGCCGCCGTACGTCAGTTGTGGCTGTGCAGAACCTCGTTCAGGCCGCCCCACACCGCGTTGTTCGGGCGGGCCTCCACCGTGCCCGTCACCGAGTTGCGGCGGAACAGGATGTTCGAGGCGCCGGAGAGGTCGCGGGCCTTGACGATCTGGCCGTCGGGGAGGGTGACGCGGGTGCCGGCGGTGACGTAGAGGCCGGCCTCGACCACGCACTCGTCGCCCAGCGCGATGCCGACGCCCGCCTCGGCGCCGACCAGGCAGCGCTCGCCGATGGTGATGCGGACGTTGCCGCCGCCGGAGAGGGTGCCCATGGTGGAGGCGCCGCCGCCGATGTCGGAGCCGTCGCCGACGACGACACCGGCAGAGATGCGGCCCTCGACCATGGAGGTGCCGAGCGTGCCCGCGTTGAAGTTGACGAAGCCCTCGTGCATGACCGTGGTGCCCTCGGCGAGGTGCGCGCCGAGGCGGACCCGGTCGGCGTCGGCGATGCGCACGCCCTTGGGGGCCACGTAGTCCGTCATGCGCGGGAACTTGTCGATCGAGGTGACCTGGAGGTGCAGGCCCTCGGCGCGGGCGTTCAGCCGCACCGTCTCGATGTCGTCCACGGCGACCGGGCCGAGCGAGGTCCAGGCGACGTTGGCGAGGTGGCCGAAGATGCCGTCCAGGTTCACGCCGTGCGGCTTGACCAGGCGGTGGGAGAGCAGGTGCAGGCGCAGATAGGCGTCGTGCGCGTCCACCGGCTTCTCGTCCAGCGAGCCGATGACCGTACGCACCGCGACCACGTCCACACCGCGTCGGGCGTCCGGGCCGAGCGCGGAGACGACCTTGTCGCCGAGGAGCTCGGCGGCCCCGTCGGCCGACAGCCGCTCGGTGCCGGAGGGACCCGGCTCCGCGACCAGCTCGGGGGCCGGGAACCAGGTGTCGAGAACGGTGCCGTCGGCGGCGATGGTGGCGAGACCGGCGGCGACGGCGCCGGTGGTGAGGGAAGCGGTGTCGGTCATGCGGAAAACCTAACGTGGGGACGGGGCGCGTACGCACCCGCGCGGCGGGTGTGCCGAGGCGGCGGCACCCGAAGGCGCCGCCGCCTCGTTCAGGAGAAGGACCGAGGAGACCTCAGACGTTGAACCCGAGGGCCCGCAGCTGCTCGCGGCCCTCGTCGGTGATCTTGTCCGGGCCCCACGGCGGCATCCAGACCCAGTTGATGCGCAGCTCGTTGACCAGGCCGTCCGTGGCGGACTTGGCCTGCTCCTCGATGACGTCCGTGAGCGGGCAGGCCGCGGAGGTCAGGGTCATGTCCAGCGTCGCGACGTTGGAGTCGTCGATGTGGATGCCGTAGATCAGGCCGAGGTTGACGACGTCGATGCCCAGCTCGGGGTCGACGACGTCGTACAGGGCCTCGCGGAGTTCTTCCTCCGAGGCCGGCTTCATCTCAGCGGTGTCGGTCATGCCGTCTTCCTTTCGGCTTCGGCGCCACCCAGCGCCTGGGCCGTCGCGTCCTTCCACGCCATCCAGCTCAGGAGGGCGCACTTGACGCGGGCCGGGTACTTGGAGACACCGGCGAACGCGACCGCGTCCTCCAGCACCTCCTCCATCGCGTCGTCGGGCTCGATCCGGCCCTTGGACTGCATCAGCTCCAGGAAGGTCTCCTGGATCTTCTGCGCCTCGGGCAGGTCCTTGCCCACCAGCAGTTCGTTGAGCACGGAGGCGGAGGCCTGGCTGATGGAACAGCCCTGGCCCTCGTACGACACGTCGGCGATCCGGCTGCCGTCGTACTTCACCCGGAGGGTGATCTCGTCGCCGCAGGTCGGGTTCACATGGTGCACCTCGGCGTCGCCGTCCCTGAGGCCACGCCCGTGCGGATTCTTGTAGTGGTCCAGGATGACTTCCTGGTACATGGAGTCCAGCTTCATGCGATCGCTCGTCCCGTCAGCCGAAGAAGTTCCGTACGTGCTCCAGCCCCTCGACCAGTGCGTCGATCTCGGCGGGCGTGGAGTACAGGTAGAACGACGCCCGGGTGGTCGCCGGAATTCCGTACCGCAGGCAGACCGGCCGCGCGCAGTGGTGGCCGACGCGCACGGCGATGCCCTGCTCGTCGAGGACCTGGCCCACGTCGTGCGGGTGGATGTCGCCCAGCGTGAAGGAGATCGCCGCGCCGCGGTCCTCGGCGGTGGAGGGACCGATGATGCGCAGGTCCGGGACCTCGCCGAGGCGCTTCACCGCGTACTCGGTGAGGGCGTGCTCGTGGGCGAGGATCTTGTCCATGCCGATCGAGTTCAGGTAGTCGATCGCGGCACCGAGACCGACCGCCTGGGCGATCGGCGGGGTGCCCGCCTCGAACTTGTGCGGCGCCGGGGCGTACGTCGAGGAGTGCATCGAGACGGTCTCGATCATCTCGCCGCCGCCGAGGAACGGGGGCAGGTCCTCCAGGAGTTCCTGGCGGCCCCAGAGCACGCCGATGCCGGTCGGACCGCACATCTTGTGGCCGGTGAAGGCCACGAAGTCGGCGCCGAGCGCCTGTACGTCCAGCGGCATGTGCGGCGCGGCCTGCGAGGCGTCGATGCAGACCAGCGCACCGACCTCCTGCGCGCGGCGCACGATCGCCTCGACCGGGTTGACCGTGCCCAGGATGTTGGAGACCAGCACGAAGGAGACGATCTTCGTCTTCTCGGTGATGATCTCGTCGATGTTGGACAGGTCGAGCCGGCCGTCGTCGGTGAGGCCGAACCACTTCAGCTTCGCGCCGGTGCGCTGCGCGAGCAGCTGCCACGGCACGATGTTGGAGTGGTGCTCCATCTCCGTGATGACGATCTCGGTCTCGTGGTCCACCCGGTAGGGCTCGTCGGCCCAGCCGAGCATGTTGGCCACGAGGTTGAGGGACTCGGAGGCGTTCTTGGTGAAGATCACCTCGTCGCGGCTGGGCGCGTTGACGAACGACGCGACCTTGTCCCGCGCGCCCTCGTACAGCGCCGTGGCCTCCTCGGCGAGCACGTGCACGCCGCGGTGGACGTTGGCGTTGTACCGCTCGTAGTACTCGCTCAAGGCGTCCAGCACCTGGCGCGGCTTCTGCGAGGTCGCCGCGTTGTCCAGGTATACGAGCTTCTTCCCGTCGTGGACCTGGCGGTCCAGGATGGGGAAGTCCTTGCGGATCGCCTCTGTGTCGAGGAGGCCCGGCAGCTGAGTCACGCGGTTACGCCACCCTTCGTGTAAGCCTCGTAGCCCTCGTTCTCCAGCTTGTCGGCGAGCTCCGGACCGCCGGACTCGACGATGCGGCCGCCGGCGAAGACGTGGACGAAGTCGGGCTTGATGTACCGCAGGATGCGCGTGTAGTGCGTGATCAGCAGGGTGCCGGTCTCGCCGGTCTCGCGGACGCGGTTGACGCCCTCGGAGACGATGCGCAGCGCGTCCACGTCGAGACCGGAGTCGGTCTCGTCGAGGATCGCGATGTGCGGCTTGAGCAGTTCGAGCTGGAGGATCTCGTGGCGCTTCTTCTCACCGCCGGAGAAGCCCTCGTTGACGTTGCGCTCGGCGAAGGAGGGGTCCATGTGGAGGCGCTCCATGGTCTCCTTGACCTCCTTCACCCAGGTGCGCAGCTTGGGGGCCTCGCCGCGGATGGCGGTGGCGGAGGTGCGCAGGAAGTTGGAGACGGAGACGCCGGGGACCTCGACCGGGTACTGCATGGCGAGGAAGAGGCCGGCGCGGGCGCGCTCGTCGACGGACATCTCCAGGACGTCCTCGCCGTCGAGGGTGACGGTGCCGCCGGTGATCGTGTACTTCGGGTGACCCGCGAGCGAGTAGGCGAGGGTCGACTTGCCGGAGCCGTTGGGGCCCATGATGGCGTGCGTCTCGCCCTGCTTCACGGTGAGGTCGACGCCCTTGAGGATCTCCTTCGTGGCGTTGTCGGCCTCGACGGTGACGTGCAGGTCTCGGATTTCAAGCGTTGCCATGGATGCCTCAGGACTCCTGGGAGAGGGAGACGAGCACGTCGTCCCCTTCGATCTTTACGGGGTAAACGGGGACGGGGCGCGTCGCGGGCGGGCCGGACGGCTTGCCGGTGCGGAGGTCGAAGCAGGAGCCGTGCAGCCAGCACTCGATCTGGCCGTCCTCCACCTCGCCCTCCGAGAGGGAGACGTTCGCGTGCGAGCAGATGTCGTAGATCGCGTACACCTCGCCCTCGGTCTTCACGACCGAGACCGGCGTGCCGTCGAGCTCCACCCGCTTGGGGGTGTCCTCCGACAGCTCGCTCAGCCCACAGGCGCGTACGAAGCTGCTGGTGGTCATGCGACCGACGCCTCCAGCTCCTCCTCGATCTTGGCGAGCAGGCGCTCCTCGATGTCGGTGACACCGATCTGCTGGACCAGTTCGGCGAAGAAGCCGCGGACCACGAGACGGCGGGCGTCCTGCTCCGGGATGCCGCGGGCCATCAGGTAGAAGAGCTGCTCGTCGTCGAAGCGGCCGGTGGCGGAGGCGTGACCGGCGCCGACGATCTCGCCCGTCTCGATCTCCAGGTTCGGCACCGAGTCGACGCGCGAGCCGTCGGTGAGGACGAGGTTGCGGTTCATCTCGTAGGTGTCCGTGCCCTCGGCCTTGGCCTCGATGAGCACGTCACCGATCCACACCGCGTGCGCGTTGTCGCCCTGGAGCGCGCCCTTGTAGACGACGTTGGACTTGCAGTGCGGGGTGTTGTGGGTGACCAGGAGGCGGTGCTCCTGGTGCTGGCCCGCGTCGGTGAAGTACAGGCCGAACAGCTCGGCCTCGCCGCCGGGGCCGGTGTACTCGACGCGCGGGTGCAGCCGGACCACGTCGCCGCCGAAGGTGACGACGACCGACTTGAAGGAGGCGTCGCGGCCGATCAGCGCGTTGTGCTGGGAGACGTGCACGGCCTTGTCGTCCCAGTCCTGCACGGAGACGACGGTCAGCTTGGCGCCGTCACCGAGGACGAAGTCCACGTTGGCGGCGAGCACCGCGTCACCGGTGTGGTCGATGACCACGACGGCCTCGGCGAAGGCACCCAGCTCGATCACCTGGTGGCCGAAGGCGGTGCCGCCCTCGCCGTGCACCGCGATGCGGATCGGCTCGGTGAGGACGGTGTCCTTCGCGACGGTGACGACCGACGCCTGCTCGAAGGCGGAGTACGCCTGGGCGGCGACGCGGTCCACCGGGGTGCCCGCCTTGCCGAGCCGGGCGTCGTCGCGGCCGACGGTCTCCACCGTGACGCCCTCGGGCGCCTCGACGGCGACCTTCACGCCCTCGCCGGTGGCGACGGCGGTGCCGTCGTGCAGACCGCGCAGGCGCTCCAGCGGGGTGAACCGCCACTCCTCCTCGCGGCCGTGCGGGACGGGGAAGTCCGCCACGTCGAAGGAGGGGGGCGCGCTCATGCGCGAGACGACGGTCGACTCCGCGGCGACCGCGATCGAGCCCGCGGTGGTGGAACCCACGGGGATGTTCTGGGGCTCAGCCATGGCTGTCGTAATGCTCTCTTTCCTGAGTTGGGGCGGCTGCCGGGCGGGGCGGTCTTAACCGACCGCGCCCTCCATCTGCAGCTCGATCAGCCGGTTGAGCTCCAGCGCGTACTCCATCGGCAGCTCCTTGGCGATGGGCTCGACGAAGCCGCGCACGATCATCGCCATCGCCTCGAACTCGGAGAGACCGCGGCTCATCAGGTAGAAGAGCTGGTCCTCGGAGACCTTGGAGACGGTGGCCTCGTGGCCCATGGACACGTCGTCCTCGCGGACGTCCACGTAGGGGTAGGTGTCCGAGCGGGAGATGGTGTCGACCAGCAGCGCGTCGCACAGCACGTTGGACTTGGAGCCGGCCGCGCCCTCGCCGATCTCGATGAGACCGCGGTAGGAGGTACGGCCGCCGCCGCGCGCCACCGACTTGGAGACGATGTTGGACGACGTGTTCGGCGCCATGTGCACCATCTTGGCGCCCGCGTCCTGGTGCTGGCCCTCGCCCGCGAAGGCGATGGAGAGGGTCTCGCCCTTGGCGTGCTCGCCCATCAGGTAGACGGCCGGGTACTTCATCGTCACCTTGGAGCCGATGTTGCCGTCGATCCACTCCATGGTCGCGCCCTCGTACGCCACGGCGCGCTTGGTGACCAGGTTGTAGACGTTGTTCGACCAGTTCTGGATGGTCGTGTAGCGGCAGCGGGCGTTCTTCTTGACGATGATCTCGACGACGGCGCTGTGCAGCGAGTCCGACTTGTAGATCGGGGCCGTACAGCCCTCGACGTAGTGCACGTAGGCACCCTCGTCGACGATGATCAGGGTCCGCTCGAACTGGCCCATGTTCTCCGTGTTGATACGGAAGTAGGCCTGGAGCGGGATCTCCACGTGGACGCCCGGCGGGACGTAGATGAAGGAGCCGCCCGACCACACGGCGGTGTTCAGCGACGCGAACTTGTTGTCGCCGACCGGGATGACCGTGCCGAAGTACTCCTTGAAGAGCTCGGGGTGCTCCTTCAGGGCGGTGTCGGTGTCCAGGAAGATGACACCCTGCTCCTCCAGGTCCTCGCGGATCTGGTGGTAGACGACCTCCGACTCGTACTGCGCGGCGACACCGGCGACGAGGCGCTGCTTCTCCGCCTCGGGGATGCCGAGCTTGTCGTAGGTGTTCTTGATGTCCTCGGGCAGGTCCTCCCAGGACTCCGCCTGCTTCTCCGTGGAGCGCACGAAGTACTTGATGTTGTCGAAGTCGATGCCCGAGAGGTCCGAGCCCCAGTTGGGCATGGGCTTCTTCTCGAACAGCTTCAGGCCCTTGAGCCGCAGCTTCGTCATCCACTCCGGCTCGGACTTCTTGTCCGAGATGTCACGGACGACGGCCTCGTTCAGGCCACGCTTCGCTGCGGCACCGGCCACGTCGGAGTCGGCCCAGCCGTATTCGTACTTGCCCAGACCCTCGAGTTCGGGGTGGGCAGTCTCCGTGGGGAGAGTCATGCGGGGTTCCTCCCGGCCGTGCTTGCAGGTGCGTCGGTGATGGTCTTGGGGATGAACGTCGTGCAGACGCCGTCGCCGTGCGCGATGGTCGCCAGCCGCTGGACGTGGGTTCCCAGCAGCTCGGCGAAGAACTCCGTCTCCGCCTCGCACAGCTGGGGGAAGCGTTCGGCGACGTGGGCGACCGGGCAGTGGTGCTGACAGAGCTGCTCGCCGACCGGTGCGCTGCGCGCTGTAGCAGCGTACCCGTCCGCGGTCAAGGCCTTGGCCAGCGCTTCGGCGCGATGCTCGGGGGCGACACCCTCGACGGCCTTGCGGTAGCCGTCCGCCTGGGCGGCGATCCGGGCGCGGGCGAAGGCGGCGACCGCCTCGTCCCCGCCCTCGCGCTCGGCGATCCAGCGCAGGGCGTCCACGGCGAGCTGGTCGTAGGACTGGTCGAAGGCGTCCCGGCCACAGGGGGTCAGGGCGAACACCTTGGCGGGACGGCCGCGCGTACGGGCGCCGTACACCCGCTGCTCGCGTGCCTCCACGACGTCGTCGGCGGCCAGCGCGTCGAGGTGCCGGCGGACGGCGGCCTGGGTCAGCCCCAGCCGGCCCGCCAGTTCGGCGACGGTGGACGGGCCGTGATCCAGGATGGACCGCGCGACCCGGTTGCGCGTCGAACGCTCACCGGTCGCTAGCTCCTCCTGCGGGGTACCCACCGGGGTCTCCCGAGCCTCGCCGACGTTTTTCACAACGCCATTGTTGCGTAATTCTTTGGAGCCTGACAAGCCGGGCCCCGCCGGACGAACGGTGCCCTGCGTCACTTAGGCATACCTAATCTGACCTGCGGAAACGATCTCCGGATCATCATCGCCGACCCCCCTCACCAGGCAAAAGCGGTGGCCCCGGCCGGCCCCGGCGGGCACACTCCGGCCATGCCGAAACCCCTCCCGAACGGCCCGCTGATCACCCGCGAAACGATCTCCGCCCGACTGCGCGAACTGGGTGTCGCGGCCGGCGAGACCCTCCTCGTCCACTCCTCGCTGAGTTCCCTCGGCTGGGTGAACGGCGGCGCCGTCACCGTCGTCCAGGGCCTCCTCGACGCCCTCGGCCCGGCGGGCACCCTGACCGTCCCGGCCCACTCCGCCGACCTCTCCGACCCCGCCCTGTGGCGCGATCCCCCGGTGCCTGAGGAGTGGTGGGAGCGCATCCGGGCCACCATGCCCGGCTACGACCCCCGGACCACCCCCTCGCGCGGGGTCGGCGTGATCCCGGAGACCGTGCGCACCTGGCCCGGCGCCCTGCGCAGCACCCACCCGCACACCTCCTTCGCCGCCCTCGGCCCCCGCGCCGCCGAGATCACCGGGGGCCACGCCCCCGACTGCCGGCTCGGCGAGCGCAGCCCGCTGGCCCGGCTGGAGAAGCTGGGCGCGCGGGTGCTGCTGCTCGGCGCCGGGTACAACTCCTGCACCGCCTTCCACCTGGCCGAATACCGCGTGCCCGCCCCGCTGGTCCCGGTGGGGCGGCCCGGCCCCGGAGGCTGGGAGACGGTGACCGAGGTGTCGATCACCGCGGACCGGTTCGACGAGCTGGGTCACGACTTCGAGCGGGACCGGCCGGTCGTACGGGGACGCGTCGGCGCCGCCGAGGCCCGGCTGTTCCCGCTGGCGGACGCCGTGTCGTACGCCGAGCGCTGGCTCCCGGTGCACCGGCCCCGGGAGGAGGAGTTCCCGGACCCCCGCGCCTGAGTGTCCGCGCGGCTCCCTAGACTCTGGGGTCATGCGAAGTGAGCCCGCCCGCCCGTCTCCCGACCACCACCCCTCAAGGAGACGCTTCGCGTCACACCCGCTCATCCAGGTCCAGGCCTTGGTGAAGCGGTACGGACAGAAGACCGCGGTGGACGGCCTCGACCTGGAGGCGCGGGCGGGCGTGACCGCCGTACTCGGCCCCAACGGCGCCGGCAAGACGACCACCGTCGAGACCTGCGAGGGGTATCTGAAGCCGGACTCCGGCACGGTACGCGTCCTGGGGCTCGACCCCGTGCGGCAGTCCGCCGAGCTGCGGCCCCGGATCGGGGTGATGCTCCAGTCCGGCGGCGTCTACTCCGGCGCCCGCGCCGACGAGATGCTGCGCCATGTCGCCAGGCTGCACGCCCACCCGCTGGACGTGGACGCGCTGATCGAACGGCTCGGCCTCGGCTCCTGCGGCCGCACCGGCTACCGGCGGCTCTCCGGCGGCCAGCAGCAGCGGCTCGCGCTCGCCATGGCCGTCGTCGGCCGCCCCGAGCTGGTGTTCCTGGACGAGCCCACCGCCGGACTCGACCCGCAGGCCCGCCGCGCCACCTGGGACCTGGTGCGCGACCTGCGCGCCGACGGCGTCTCGGTCATCCTCACCACCCACCACATGGACGAGGCCGAACAGCTCGCCGACGACGTCGCGATCATCGACGGCGGCCGGGTCATCGCCCAGGGCTCCCCCGAGGAGCTGTGCCGCGGCGGCGCCGAGAACACCCTGCGCTTCACCGGCCGCCCCGGACTCGACCTCGTCGCGCTGCTCAAGGCCCTCCCGGCCGACTGCACGGCCGCCGAGCTGACCCCGGGCACCTACCGGGTGACCGGCAAGATAGACCCCCAGCTGCTCGCAACCGTCACCTCGTGGTGCGCGCAGCACGGCGTGATGCCGGACCGGATCTCGGTCGAGCGGCACACGCTGGAAGACGTATTCCTGGAGCTGACCGGCAAGGAGCTGCGCTCGTGACCACTCCCTCCGGTACGGCCGCCCCGGGCACGACCTCCTCGGGCACCTACGCCCCGAAGCCCGGCGCCGCACCGCTCCCCCGCATGATCGCCGCGCAGGCCGCGCTGGAGACGCGGATGCTGCTGCGCAACGGCGAACAGCTGCTGCTCACCGTGATCATCCCGACCCTGCTGCTCGTGCTCTTCAGCTCGGTCGACATCGTGGACACCGGCTCCGGCAAGGCCGTGGACTTCCTGGCCCCGGGCATCCTGGCGCTGGCCGTCATGTCCACGGCGTTCACCGGCCAGGCCATCGCGACCGGCTTCGAGCGCCGCTACGGCGTCCTGAAGCGGCTCGCCGCCTCGCCGCTGCCCCGCTGGGCCCTGATGACCGCGAAGACCGCGTCCGTGCTGGTCACCGAGGTGCTCCAGGTGATCCTGCTGACCGTCATCGCCCTCGCGCTCGGCTGGTCCCCGCACGGCGACCCGGCCGCCGTCCTGCTGCTGCTGGTCCTCGGCACGGCCGCCTTCTCCGGGCTCGGCCTGCTGATGGCGGGCACGCTCAAGGCGGAGGCCACGCTCGCCGCCGCCAACCTGGTCTTCCTGCTGCTGCTCGTCGGCGGCGGGGTGATCGTGCCGCTGGAGAAGTTCGGTTCCGCCGGACAGCACGTGCTCGGCCTGCTGCCGATCTCCGCGCTCTCCGACGGCCTGCGGGACGTGCTCCAGCACGGCGCCGGGATGCCCTGGGGCGATCTGGGCATCCTCGCGGTGTGGGCGGTCGTGGGGCTCGCCGCGGCGGGGAAGTTCTTCCGCTGGGAGTAGTGGGAGCGGCCACACGGCGCTGACCTGGGGAAACCGGACTAGCGCAGACCCTAGTGAAAGCGTGCACAAGCGGGCATCTACTATTACGCGCGTGCCCAAGCTGACCCCCGCCGACACCGCAGCGGCCCTGCGCAACCCGCTCGCCTTCATCGCCGAGCGCTGGACCCCGGACCCCCGTACGGTCCGCCGGGCCGCGCTCGCCGCACTCGTGATGGCGGTGGTCATCGTGGTCACCGGCGGCGCGGTGCGGCTGACCAGCTCGGGCCTCGGCTGCCCGACCTGGCCCACCTGCACCGCCGACTCGCTGACCACGACCCGCGCGATGGGCTTCCACGGCGCGATCGAGTTCGGCAACCGGATGCTGACGTACGTGCTGTGCGCCGCCATCGGCTGGGCGATCATCGCCGCGCGTGCGGCCACGCCCTGGCGGCGGAGCCTGACCCGGCTGGGCTGGGCCCAGTTCTGGGTGGTCATGGGCAACGCGGTGCTCGGCGGCATCGTCGTCCTCGTCGGTCTGAACCCGTACACCGTCGCCGCGCACTTCCTGCTCACCACCGCGCTGATCACCGTCGCGACCGTGATGTGGCAGCGCACCCGGGAGGGCGACGGCGCGCCGCGTCCGCTGGTCGGCGGGGCGGTACGGCAGCTGGTGTGGTCCCTGGTCGTCGCGTCCGGGCTGCTGATCGCGGTCGGCACGATCGTGACCGGCGCGGGTCCGCACGCGGGCGACTCCAGCGAGGTCGCGCGCATCCCGCTCGACTGGGAGATGATCGCCAAGCTGCACGCGGTGCTCGCCTGGATCGTGGTGACGCTGACCTTCGCGCTGTGGTTCGTCCTGAAGGCGGTCGACGCCCCGAAGGGCCCGCTGCACCGGACCCGCGAGCTCTTCATCGTGCTCCTCGCACAGGGCGTCATCGGCTACGTCCAGTACTTCACGCACCTGCCCGAAGGCCTGGTCGCCCTGCACATGCTGGGCTCCTCGGTGATGTGGATCTGGGTGCTGCGCGTGCTGCTCTCGCTGCGGGAGCGCCCGGCGGACGCGGTGTCGGTGCCCGGCCCCTCGGCCGAGGTCACGGTCGGCACCTCCGCCTGACGCGGGACCGGCTCACTCCAGTCCGTACAGACCGGCTCACTCCAGCCCGTACACCCTGAGCGCGTTCTCCGCCGCCACCATGCGGGCCACCCGGCGCGCGTCCGTCAGGGACCAGGCGCCGTCGGTGACCCAGGTGCCGAGGACGCGGTTCAGGGACTCGCGGAAGAGCTGGGCGGCGACGACGTGCAGCTCCGGCAGGGAACGCGCCCCGCTGGAGAAGAGGATCTTGCCGAAGGGCGCCAGCTCCAGGATCTCCGCGAGCACGGTGGCCGCGCGGGCGCCGGTACGGACGAGCGCGGCGCCGGAGTCGGCGTAGACGTGCGGGTGGGCGGCGGCCAGATGCGCCGCGTACCGGTGGTGCGGGTAGCCGTGCAGCAGGACCAGGTCCGTGCCGAGGCCGGCCGTGGCCCGTACGAAGCCGGTGAGCGGGCCGGGGTCGGCAGGGACGCCCGGTGCGCCGAGCCCCGCGTGCAGCTGGAGCGGCCGGCCCGAGGCGACGGCGGTCCACAGCAGCTGGCGCAGCAGCACCGGATCGCTCGGCGCCTCCCCCACCCGCCGCACCGCCAGCCAGCGCGAGGCCGCGCCCCGTACCTCACCGGGTCCGGGCGGCTCGGGCGAGAGGGCGGCACCGTCCGCGAGTCCGGCGCCGGTGGTGAAGGCGACGGCATGGGCCGCCGCGCCGTGCACCGACTCGGCCAGGTTGGCGAGGAAGGACCCGACGCTGCCCGAGGTGTCCGCGACCTGCGCGGCCAGCGGCTCGAGCCGGACGATCTCCCGCGCCTCGGCGGCTCCGGCGGCGGCCATCTCCTCGGGCCCGGTGAGGTCCCCGGGCAGGCCGGTGTCGACCAGATACGTCGTGATCCCGCTCCCGCGCAGCAGCCTGCGCCCCGCCTCCAGGACGCCCAGCTCCCGCCGCCGCGCCAGATACCGCGCGGGCGCGCAGTGCGGTTCGAGCCCGAGCAGCGGCGGACACCACCGCCGCACGGCGAACCCCGTCTGCGTGTCGAACAACGTGGTCCCCGCCGCGGGCGGCCCCTCCGTACGCCCGAGTTGGGCCTCGAACGTCCCGAGCCCCAACTCGGTCCGCAACACCCCGTGGCAGTACTGGTCCACGAGCGACGCCGTTTCGATCATCCCGAGCTCCCGTGAGGACGGTGCACTGCCTTAACTGTCCTAACGGCGCGAAGGAGACTCAGGTGGCGCTGCCCCACCTAAAGGGGCGCGGGGAACTGCGCGACAAGCCACAACGCACCCCGCGCCCTGCAACGCACAGAACCCCCCGAGCTGGATTCAGATCTGAATCCCAGCCATCCGCTTCCACTCGTACGCACTCGTACGCATGCTCGCCGCGAACTCCCCGTCGAACTCCTCGTGCACCGTGACCCCCGCCCTCTCCAGCGCCCGCAGCCCGATCTCCACGCTGGGGGCGACCAGGTTCCCCCACTCCCCGTCCTCGCCGACGAGGGCGATCCGGGCGCCCCGCTCGCCGATGTACGCCACGTTGCCCCCGGCCCCGCCGTGGGCCTTGGCGAAGGCGCCGATCTCGTGGGCGAGGCGCTTCACCTTGCGCTCGGTCTTCGCGTCAACCTGCTCCGTGTCTGCCATGGTCAGGATGCTACCGACGGGTAGACGCAACGGCGAAGGGAGGGGCGCGTGGCCTTGACCACGCGCCCCTCCCTTACGGAAGAAACAAACGGACTACCTGAGGAACGGGTCCACAGCGACCGCCACGAAGAGGATCGACACGTACGTGATCGACCAGTGGAACAGCCGCATCTCCTTGAGCTTGACGCCCGTCACCTCGGCCCTCGCCCGGTTCTGCAGCCCGTGCGCCTCCCACAGCCAGAAGCCGCCGGAGGCCAGCGCGACCGCCGTGTAGAACCAGCCGGTGTAGCCGAGCGGCTGGAGCAGCAGGGAGACGGCGACCATCACCCAGCTGTAGATCACGATCTGCCGGGCGACCACCTTGTTGGAGGCGATGACCGGAAGCATGGGCACGCCCACGCGCGCGTAGTCCTCCCTGACCTTCATGGAGAGCGGCCAGTAGTGCGGCGGCGTCCAGAAGAACATGACGAGGAAGAGGATGACCGGCGCCCACGACATGGAGTCCGTGACCGAGGACCAGCCGATCAGCACCGGCAGGCAGCCGGCGATGCCGCCCCACACGATGTTCTGCGACGTACGCCGTTTGAGGATCATCGTGTAGACGACGACGTAGAAGAGGAGCGCTCCGAGCGACAGCCAGGCGGACAGCCAGTTGACGGTGAATCCGAACAACAGGGTGGAGACGACCGCCAGGGTGATGCCGAAGGCGAGGCACTCGCGCGGGCTGACCATGCCGGTGACCAGCGGCCGCTGCGAGGTGCGGTCCATCAGGGCGTCGATGTCCCGGTCGATGTACATGTTCAGCGCGTTGGCGCCGCCCGCGGACAGATAGCCGCCCAGGCAGGTCAGCAGCACCAGCTTGAGGTCGGGCACACCCTGCTGGGCCAGGAACATGACCGGCACCGTGGTGATGAGCAGCAGCTCGATGATCCGCGGCTTGGTCAGCGCCACGAAGCCCTTGACCCGGGCGCCGAACGGCCGGTGGACCGGGCTGCGGCTCACACCGAGCGCACCAGCAGGACGGGATTCGACGGCCGTCACGCACACCCCTGACAGAGACATCCCAGCGGGCCACCCGTGTGAAACCGGTGTAAAGACCCGCGCGTACCACGCCACTTTAGACGTTGCCCATACCTCGCCTTTCGCCGGGGTCCGCTCGTGTTGGCACGGTGCCCGCCGGACCCCGTTTGAGCAGGACGGCGAGCCGCTCCGTATTGATGTGCCAAGCCGTCTTCCGGCCGGTCGGGAGGCGGATCGAGGCGAGTCCCGGCAGTCTGGAATGACTCGAAAAAACGCACGTCCTCACGGGGGTAGGCTCGACAACGGCCGGTGGACACGCTGTCCACCGGCGGCCGGACGGGCCCTGTCCCGACGACCGGCCGACAACATGTGGAGAGGAGCCCTGACCCAGGGTGAGCACCAAGCCGACCACCACAGACCTTGAGTGGACCGAGCTGGACCAGCGGGCCGTGGACACCGCCCGTGTCCTGGCCGCCGACGCCGTACAGAAGGTCGGCAACGGCCATCCCGGCACGGCGATGAGCCTGGCCCCCGCCGCCTACACCCTCTTCCAGAAGGTGATGCGGCACGACCCGGCCGACCCGGAGTGGGTGGGGCGCGACCGCTTCGTGCTGTCCGCCGGCCACTCGTCCCTGACCCTCTACACACAGCTCTACCTGGCCGGCTTCGGCCTGGAGCTGGACGACCTGAAGTCCTTCCGCACCTGGGGCTCGAAGACCCCGGGCCACCCGGAGTACGGACACACCAAGGGCGTCGAGACCACCACCGGCCCGCTGGGCCAGGGTGTGGCCAACGCGGTGGGCATGGCCATGGCCTCCCGCTTCGAGCGCGGCCTGTTCGACCCGGAGGCGCCGGAGGGCTCGTCCCCCTTCGACCACTACATCTACTGCATCGCCGGTGACGGCTGCCTCCAGGAGGGCATCTCCGCCGAGGCGTCCTCGCTCGCGGGCCACCAGAAGCTCGGCAACCTGATCCTGCTGTGGGACGACAACCACATCTCGATCGAGGGCGACACCGAGACGGCCGTGTCCGAGGACACGATGAAGCGGTACGAGGCGTACGGCTGGCACGTCCAGCGCGTGGAGCCCAAGCCCGACGGCGACCTGGACCCCGAGGCGATCTACGCGGCGATCGAGGCGGCCAAGGCCGTCACCGACCGCCCGTCCTTCATCGCGATGCGCTCGATCATCGCCTGGCCCGCCCCGAACGCCCAGGACACCGAGGCCGCGCACGGCTCGGCCCTCGGTGACGACGAGGTCGCGGCCACCAAGCGGGTCCTCGGCTTCGACGACAAGCAGACCTTCGCCGTCGCCGACGAGGTGCTCACCCACACGCGCGGCGCCCTGGAGCGCGGCCGCGAGGCCAAGGCCGAGTGGGAGAAGTCCTTCCAGGAGTGGCGGGACAACAACGCCGAGCGCGCCGCCGAGTTCGACCGCATCGCCGCGGGCGAGCTGCCGGCCGGCTGGGCGGAGAAGATCCCGGTCTTCGAGACCGGCAAGAGCATCGCCACCCGCGCCGCCTCCGGCAAGGTCCTCCAGGACCTCGGCGCGGTCGTGCCCGAGCTGTGGGGCGGCTCCGCCGACCTCGCGGGTTCGAACAACACGACCATCGACAAGGACAGCTCCTTCCTCCCGGCGGGCAACCCGCTGCCCGAGGCGGACCCGTACGGCCGGACGATCCACTTCGGCATCCGCGAGTTCGCGATGGCCGCCGAGATGAACGGCATCACCCTGCACGGGAACACCCGTGTCTACGGCGGTACGTTCCTCGTCTTCTCCGACTACATGCGCAACGCCGTGCGCCTGTCGGCCCTGATGCACCTGCCGGTGACGTACGTGTGGACGCACGACTCCATCGGTCTGGGCGAGGACGGCCCGACCCACCAGCCGGTCGAGCACCTGGCCGCGCTGCGCGCGATCCCCGGTCTGAACGTGGTCCGCCCGGCGGACGCCAACGAGACGGCGATCGCCTGGCGCGAGATCCAGCAGCGCTGGACGAAGGAGTTCGGCAAGGGCGCCCCGCACGGTCTGGTCCTCACCCGCCAGGGTGTGCCGGTCTACGAGCCCAACGACGACGCCGCCCGTGGCGGTTACGTCCTGCTGGAGGCCGAGGGCGGTGAGCCCCAGGTCATCCTGATCGCCACCGGTTCCGAGGTGCACGTGGCCGTCGAGGCGCGTGAGCAGCTCCAGGCCGAGGGCGTGCCGACCCGCGTCGTCTCGATGCCGTCGGTGGAGTGGTTCGAGGAGCAGGACCGGGGGTACCGGGAGTCCGTGCTGCCCCCGTCGGTCCGGGCCCGGGTCGCCGTGGAGGCCGGTATCGGTCTGACCTGGCACAAGTACGTGGGCGATGCCGGCCGCATCGTTTCCCTGGAGCACTTCGGCGCGTCCGCGGACGGCAAGGTCCTGTTCCGCGAGTACGGCTTCACTCCGGAGAACGTGGCCGCGAAGGCGCGGGAATCCCTCGCCGACGCCCAGCGCTGACGCCCGTAAACGACACGTAGGAGATGCAATTTCCATGACAGACGCACTCAAGCGCCTCTCCGAGGAAGGCGTCGCGATCTGGCTGGACGACCTGTCGCGCAAGCGGATCACGTCCGGCAATCTCGCCGAGCTGATCGACCAGCAGCACGTCGTGGGCGTCACCACCAACCCGACGATCTTCCAGAAGGCGATCTCCCAGGGCGACGGCTACGACCAGCAGCTCGCCGACCTCGCCGCCCGCGAGGTCACCGTGGAAGAGGCCATCCGCATGATCACGACGGCGGACGTCCGCGACGCCGCCGACATCCTGCGCCCGGTCTTCGACGCGACCGGCGGCCAGGACGGCCGGGTCTCCATCGAGGTCGACCCGCGCCTGGCGCACAACACCCGCGCGACCGTCGCCGAGGCCAAGCAGCTGGCCTGGCTGGTGGACCGGCCCAACGCGCTGATCAAGATCCCGGCCACCGAGGCGGGCCTGCCGGCCATCGCGGAGACGATCGGCAACGGCATCAGCGTCAACGTCACGCTGATCTTCTCCCTCGACCGGTACCGCAAGGTCATGGACGCGTACCTGACCGGCCTGGAGAAGGCCAAGGAGCGCGGCCTCGACCTGTCCCTGATCTACTCCGTGGCGTCCTTCTTCGTGTCCCGCGTGGACTCCGAGATCGACAAGCGGCTGGCGACGCTCGGCACCGACGAGGCCAAGGCGCTGCGCGGCAAGGCCGCCATCGCCAACGCGCGCCTCGCCTACCAGGCGTACGAGGAGGTCTTCTCGTCCGACCGCTGGAAGGCGCTGGAGAAGGCGGGCGCGAACAAGCAGCGTCCGCTGTGGGCGTCGACCGGTGTGAAGGACCCGGCCTACTCGGACACGATGTACGTCACCGAGCTGGTCGCGCCGAACACGGTCAACACCATGCCGGAGGCCACCCTTGAGGCCACCGAGGACCACGGGCAGATCACCGGCGACACGGTGTCGGGCACGTACGAGCAGGCCCGTGCCGACCTCGACGCGCTGGAGGCCCTGGGCATCTCGTACGACGACGTCGTCAAGGTCCTGGAGGACGAGGGCGTCGACAAGTTCGAGGCGTCCTGGAACGACCTGCTCAAGTCGACCGAGGCGGAGCTCAAGCGGCTCGCCCCTTCGGAGGGCTGATTTGTCACCCCTCAACGGTTCCGGAGCCAACCCGCTTCGTGATCCCGCAGACCGACGGCTCCCGCGCATCGCGGGGCCGTCGGGCCTGGTGATCTTCGGTGTCACCGGTGACCTGTCCCGCAAGAAGCTGATGCCGGCGGTCTACGACCTCGCCAACCGCGGTCTGCTGCCGCCGGGCTTCTCCCTGGTGGGCTTCGCCCGCCGCGACTGGGAGCACGAGGACTTCGCGCAGGTCGTGCACGACGCCGTGAAGGAACACGCCCGTACGCCGTTCCGCGAGGAGGTCTGGCAGCAGCTCCTCCAGGGGATGCGCTTCGTCCAGGGCACCTTCGACGACGACGAGGCCTTCGAGCGGCTGCGCGCGACCATCGACGAGCTGGACAAGGCGCAGGGCACGAGCGGCAACTTCGCCTTCTATCTGTCGGTGCCGCCGCGTGCGTTCCCGGTGGTCATCCAGCAGCTGAAGAAGCACGGCCTGGCCGACCAGTCGGGCGGCTCCTGGCGGCGCGCGGTCATCGAGAAGCCCTTCGGCCACGACCTGAAGTCGGCCGAGGAGCTGAACAAGGTCGTGCACGAGGTGTTCGAGCCGGACCAGGTGTTCCGGATCGACCACTACCTCGGCAAGGAGACCGTCCAGAACCTGCTGGCGCTGCGCTTCGCCAACACGATGTTCGAGCCGATCTGGAACCGGTCCTACGTGGACCACGTGCAGATCACCATGGCCGAGGACATCGGCATCGGCGGCCGCGCCGGGTACTACGACGGCATCGGCGCCGCCCGCGACGTCATCCAGAACCACCTCCTCCAGCTGCTCGCGCTCACCGCGATGGAGGAGCCGTCCTCCTTCGACGCGGACGCGCTCGCGGCGGAGAAGACCAAGGTGCTGGGCGCCGTACGGCTGCCGGACGAGCTGGGCCTGCACACGGTGCGCGGTCAGTACGCGGCCGGGTGGCAGGGCGGCCAGAAGGTCATCGGCTACCTCGAAGAGGACGGGATCAACCCCGAGTCGAAGACCGACACGTACGCGGCCGTGAAGCTGGAGATCGACAACCGCCGCTGGGCGGGTGTCCCCTTCTATCTGCGCACCGGCAAGCGGCTGGGCCGCCGGGTCACCGAGATCGCGGTCGTCTTCCAGCGCGCCCCGCACTCCCCGTTCGACCACACGGCGACCGAGGAGCTGGGCGAGAACGCGATCGTCATCCGCGTCCAGCCGGACGAGGGCATCACGGTCCGCTTCGGCTCCAAGGTGCCCGGCACCTCGATGGAGATCCGGGACGTCTCGATGGACTTCGCCTACGGCGAGTCCTTCACCGAGTCCAGCCCCGAGGCGTACGAGCGGCTGATCCTCGACGTGCTGCTCGGCGACGCCAACCTCTTCCCGCGCACGGAGGAGGTCGAGCTGTCCTGGGAGATCCTCGACCCGGTCGAGGAGTACTGGGACACCCACGGCAAGCCGGCGCAGTACAAGTCGGGTACGTGGGGTCCGGCCGAGGCGGACGAGATGCTCGCACGAGACGGACGGAGCTGGCGCCGGCCATGAAGATAGATCTGACCGGAACCACCGCCGGAGACATCAACAAGGCGCTGGTGGAGGGCCGCCGGGCGATCGGCACCCCCGCCGTCGGCATGGTGCTCACCCTCGTCATCGTCACCGACGAGGAGAACGCCTACGACGCGCTGCGCGCCGCGAACGACGCCTCGCGCGAGCACCCCTCGCGCACCCTGGTCGTCATCAAGCGGCACGCGCGCACCCTGCGCGACCGCACCTCCTCCCGGCTCGACGCCGAGGTCAGGGTGGGCGCGGACGCGGGCACCGGGGAGACCGTGGTGGTGCGGCTGCACGGCGAGGTCTCCGACCACGCCGACTCGGTCGTGCTGCCGCTGCTGCTGCCCGACGCCCCCGTGGTCGTCTGGTGGCCGGTGGCCGCGCCGCTGGACCCGGCCAAGGACCCGCTGGGCGCGCTCGCGCAGCGCCGGGTCACCGACACCTACGCCGCCGAGCAGCCGGTGCGGGAACTGGCCGCGCGTGCCGAGACCTACGCTCCCGGTGACACCGACCTCGCCTGGACCCGGATCACGCCGTGGCGCTCGATGCTGGCGGCGGCCCTGGACCAGGTGAGCTGCGAGGTCACCGGTGTCGAGGTGGAGGGCGAGGAGTTCAACCCGAGCTGCGAGCTGCTCGCGATGTGGCTGGCGGACCGGCTCGCGGTGCCCGTGAAGCGGACGCTGTCGGCGGGCCCGGGGCTCACCGCCGTGCGCATGGACACCACGTGCGGGCCGATCGTGCTCGACCGGGCGGACGGTTCGCTGGCCACCCTGTCCATCTCGGGCCAGCCGGCCCGCGCGGTCGCGCTCAAGCGGCGGGACACCGCCGAGCTGATCGCGGAGGAGCTGCGCCGGCTCGACCCGGACGACACCTACGCGGCGGCGCTGCGCTACGGCGTGGAGCGGCTGGCGAAGGCGGAGGACGCGGTGACGGCGCTGGCGTCGGTGGCCGAGGACGTCGCGGCGGAGGAGGCGGCGGCCGAGCGGGCCGTGGCCGAGAACGCGGTGGCCGAGGAGGCTGCGGCGGAGGACGCGGTGGCGGAGGTCGTGGCCGAGGAGGCCGCCGTCGGGAGGGCTTCCGAGTCGTCCGACGGTCAGGCGGGTGCGGCGGACAAGCCGACCCCCAACTCCCTCGCGAGGAAGGCGGCGTCGAAGTGAGCACTCCGCAGCTGGTCGTGCATCGCGACAAGGAACTGATGGCCGAGGCCGCCGCGGCCCGTCTGATCACGAAAATCGTGGACGCGCAGGCTTCGCGCGGTCACGCCTCCGTGGTCCTCACGGGCGGCCGCAACGGCAACGGTCTGCTGGCCGCGCTGGCCTCCGCGCCCGCGCGGGACGCCGTCGACTGGAGCCGCCTGGATCTGTGGTGGGGCGACGAGCGCTACCTCCCCGAGGGCGACCCGGACCGCAACTACACGCAGGCCCGCGAGGCCCTGCTCGACGCCGTACCGCTGGACCCGGCGCGGGTGCACCCGATGCCCGCGTCCGACGGTCCGTACGGCGCGGACGTGGACGCGGCGGCCGAGGCGTACGCGGCGGAGCTCGCCAAGGCGGCGGGGCCCGAGGACCACGCCGAGGTGCCGGAGTTCGACGTGCTGCTGCTCGGCGTCGGCCCGGACACCCATGTGGCCTCCCTGTTCCCGGAGTTTCCGGCCGTACGGGAGACCGAGCGCACGGTGGTGGGCGTGCACGGCGCGCCCAAGCCGCCGCCGACCCGCGTCTCGCTGACGCTGCCCGCGATCCGCGCGGCGCGTGAGGTGTGGCTGCTCGCGGCGGGCGAGGACAAGGCCGAGGCGGTGGCCATCGCGCTGTCCGGCGCGGGCGAGATCCAGGCCCCGGCGGCCGGTGCCCAGGGCCGGGCGCGGACGCTGTGGCTGCTGGACTCGGCGGCGGCGAAGGACCTGCCGAGGTCGCTGTACCCTCCGGCCTCTCCGTGAGCTGAACCGCCAAGGGGCGGCGGGAACTTCACGTTCCCGCCGCCCCTTTCGCGTGCCCGGCGTCAGATCCGCGCGCCCGGCGTCAGCGGACGGCGCCGACCTGGTCGGGTCCGCCCTGGAGGCGTCCGGCGCGGTGGAGTTCGGCGATGTCGGCGGCGAGCCGGTCGCGGATGTCCTTGCCGGTGCGCCGCCAGCCGAAGAACTCGCAGGCCAGCTTGACGAGTTCGTCCTCGGACACGCCCGGGCATTCGACGGCCAGTTCGTACAGGGCGACGTGCCGCTCCGCCGGCGCTATGTGCACGACCTTGCGGGGCGTGTCGCCGTCCTGCGGGTAACGGGCCTTGGGCGGACCGGGCTTGGCGAGTGCGTAGAAGCCGTCGTCCGAGGTGAGCTTCCTGGCGCGCACGAGGGCGTCGGCCACCGCGCTGACGTTGTCGCGGATACGGCTGCCCGCGCGGGTGACGCCCCACGCCTCGCGCGCCCGCTGCACCAACAGGTCCTCGTGGATGGGGCCTTCGGCTTCGACGATGCGGGTGAGCGCGTCGCGCAGGGCGGGCCGGGCCTCCTGGGTGTGGAGTTCGTGGCGGGGGCGCACCGTGACGGCGGCGGGCGTGTAGGGGGCGCTCCACTCGCGCTGGGCGGCGATGTCGACGGGTACGCGCTCGACGACCGGTTCGCGGTGCGCGTCGGCGGCGGGTGCGGTGGCCTCGTCCGGCGCGGGCGTGGTCGGCCCGGGTCCGGTCGCGGTGAGCAACGGTCCACTGGCGACGGCCTGTTCGACGGCTTCGCGCAGCCGGAGTTCGGCGCTCGCGCGGCCCCGGTACCAGTCGGTGCCCCAGATGCGGTGCAGCCGCCAGCCGAGTCCGTTCAGCACCTGCTCGCGCAGCCGGTCGCGGTCGCGGGCGGCCTTGGAGGAGTGGTACATCGCGCCGTCGCACTCGATGCCGAGGGCGTAGGCGCCGGGCAGCTCCGGGTGGCGTACGCCGATGTCGATGCGGTACCCGGCCACGCCGACCTGCGGCTGGACCCGGTAGCCCCAGCCGCGCAGGACGGCGAGGACGGACTCCTCGAAGGGGCTGTCGGGTTCGGCGTCGGACTGGACGACGTCGCGGGCGAGGACGGAGGGGCCGTTCTCAGCGTATTCGAGGTAGCGCTTGAGGTACTGCACGCTTTCATTGGCGCTGTCGGCGAGCGCGCCGCCCCGGAAGGAGGAGACGACCTCCATGCGGTAACGGGCGCGGGTGACCGCGACGTTGAGCCGCCGCCAGCCGCCGCCTCTGTTGATGGGGCCGAAGTTGAGGCCGACGCGGCCGTGTTCGTCGGGGCCGTAGCCGATGGACATGATCATCACGTCGCGCTCGTCGCCTTGTACGGATTCGAGGTTCTTCACGAAGAACCCGTCGAGCCGGTCCTCGGTGAAGCAGTGGTCGAGGTCGGGGCGGGTGAGCCGGGCCTGCTGGACGGCGAGGTCGATGGCGGACGCCTGGGCCTGCGAGAGGGCGACGACGCCGAGGGTCTTGCCGGGGCGGGTGTCGAAGTGGTGCAGCACCCGCCGGGCGACGAACTCGGCCTCGGTGCGGTTGTCGCGGCGGCCGCCCCGGTCGTAGACGCCCCCGGCGTCGAGGAAGGCCACGCCGACGTCGTCGCCCTCGGCGACGGCACCGGGGAAGGTGATCATCGAGTTGTCGTAGAACTCGCGGTTGCTGAAGGTGATCAGGTTCTCGTGGCGGCTGCGGTAGTGCCAGCGCAGCGGGAGTTCGCGCATGGCGCCGGCCTTGCAGGCGTGCAGCAGGGACTCGAAGGAGTCGGGCAGGTCGTCGGCGTACTCGTCGGAGTCGTCGTCCACGGCGGAGTCGAAGAACGAGGTCGGCGGCAGCTGCTTGTCGTCACCGGCGACGATCAAGGTGCGGCCCCGGTAGATGCAGTTGACGGCGTCGCTGGGCCGTACCTGGGACGCCTCGTCGAAGACCACCACGTCGAAGTGGAAGTCCGGCGGCAGGAACTGACTGACCGTCAGCGGGCTCATCATGAAGCAGGGCTTGACCGCGCGCACCACCTCGCGGGTGCGGCCGAGCAGTTCGCGCACCGGCATGTGGCGGGTCTTCTTCTCCGCCTCGCGGACGATGACGGCACCGGCGCCGCCCGCGAAGTTGCGCGGCCGCCGCTTGTTGCACGCCTCGGTCACCGCGCCGCCCGCCGCCGCGATCAGCCGCAGGTCGGCCGCGCGGAAGTCCGCGACGCGGGTGTCCAGGTCCTCGGAGCGGGTGCTGCGCAGGCGCGGGTCGGTGGCGAGGAGGTCGTCCGCCCAGGCGCGCAGCACCGCCTGTTCGGCCACCTCGGGCAGCCGGGCGGGGTCGAGGCCGCGTTCGGCGGCGCCGGTGACGAGGGCGTCGGCGCCGTGCCGGGCGAGCACGGCGACGCCGCCGAGGTGGGCGTGCCAGACCTCGGGGCCCTGCGGGTCGTTCCGCAGCGCCTCGACGGCCTGCCCGGCCTCGGCGAGGGTGCCGAGCAGGGCGGGCGAGAGCTGGGTGCGGCGGGCGGTGTCGAACTGGTCGAGCAGGCCGGTGACGGCCCGGTTCCAGCGCTCGGCGCGTGCGTCGGCGGCCGCGCACCAGGCGCCGAGCGCGCTCTGGACGTGGTCGACCAGCAGGGCGGGCAGCGGGTCGGGCTCGGCGTCGGCGGCGAGCCGGTCGACGAGCGCGCCGGGGCGTTCGGCGGGGGCGCCGAGCACGGCGATCCGGTCGGCGGTGGCCAGGGCGCCGTCGAGCGCGGCGCGGGCGTCGAGGGTGCGCGGGGTGTACGGCCCGAGGAGGTCGGCGTGGGTGTCGGCGAGGCGGGTCACCTCGGCCGCCGCCGCGTGCCAGGCGAGGGCGTCGTCCAGCCGGGCGGGCAGGGTCTTGTCCCAGGTGCCGGTGCGGGAAAGGCCGGTCACCGTGGCGCGGTCGGCCTTGTACTGCGCGGAGAAGCGGGCCATCAGACCCCGGTGCTGTTCGGCGAAGCGCCGTACCAGGGCGGGCAGTTCACCCTCGGTGAGCACCTTCTCCGCCCACACGTCGGCAGCGGCCGCGCGGGCCTGCTCCTCGGCGTCGAGGGCGGTCCGCAGCTCGCGCGCGGCCTCGTGGGCGCGGCGCAGGGTGCCGGCGTCGAACCAGCCGCGCGGCGGCCGGTGCCCGGCGGCGGTGAGCCCGGCCAGCTCGCACAGGGCGAAGGCGTCGGCCGGGCGGTCGGGCTTGGGCATCCCGAACAGGTCGGCGAGCTGGGCGGTGCGGTCGGTGACGTCGTCGGGGAGGATGCCGTCGGCCGGGGCGGGGGCGTCCGGCAGGCCCGCGCGCAGGGTGCGCACGAGCTGCTGGAGTTCGCGCACGGTACGGGGTTCGGGCTCGGCGGCGGCGAAGGGGCGGCGCCCGGCGGCCGTGACCAGGGCGCCGAGGGCGTCGGCGGCCTCGGAGACGGCCTGGTGCGGGGCGGTGCCGACGAGGCCGCGCCAGGGGAAGGCGTCGCCCTCGGCGGCGGGGCGCCAGGCGCGGGCGACGGCACCGGCGGCGGTGACGAGTTCGCGCAGGGCGCCGGCGCTCAGCGTGCGCACGGCCTTCGCGCTCTCCGCGCCGAGCGGGAGCTGCGGGGTCTCGGCCTGTTCCAGCAGGACGAGCCGGCCGAGCACATCGTGCAGGGTCCGCCCGAGCGGGTCGCGGGTCTCGTTCATGGCGGCGGCGTAGGCGGACAGCTCCTCGCGCAGCCGGCGGGCGTGCTCCAGCTCGTGTGCGGCGGCCCCGGTGACGCGGGCCTCGGTGGTGAGGACGCGGGCGAGTTCGGTGGCGACGGCCTTCTTGCTCGTGTCACCGCTGTGCAGGGCCATGACGAAGTCGCCGAGGCCGACCCCGCGCAGCCGGTTGCGCACCACGTCGAGCGCGGCGGCCTTCTCACTGACGAACAGCACGCTGCGGCCCGCGTGCATGAGGGCGGCGATCAGATTGGTGATGGTCTGGCTCTTGCCGGTGCCGGGCGGTCCGCTCATCACGAAGGACCGCCCGTCGAGCGCGGCCGCGACGCACTGGCGCTGGGAGGCGTCGGCGTCGAGCACCAGCGGGGTGCGCTCGGGCAGCTGGACCTCGTCGATGCGGTCGAGTCCGGCGGGCTCGAAGTCGATGAGATCGCCCGGGAGTTCGGCGTCGGGTCCGAGGGCGACGGCGCGCACCAGCGGGTGGTCGAGGATCTGCTCCTCGTTCTGCTGGAGGTCCTGGTACATCGCCTCGCGGTGGGAGGCGAACAGACCGAGCACCACGCGCTCGGCCACCGCCCAGTCCTTCAGGGCGCCGGTGGCCCCGCAGGCGGCGGCGAGGACGCCGGGCAGGTCGGCGGGGTCGGTGGCGGTGACGGCGCTCCAGTCGACGCCGAGCCGGTCCAGCTTCACGGCGAGCGCGGGGTTGTGGATGCGGTCCTGGCCCTCGGCCGGGTGGAGCCGGTAGCGGCGGCTGCCGTCCCGGCGCAGCTCCACGGGGACGAGGAGGAGGGGCGCGGCGCTGCTCTCGTGGGCGCCGGGCTCGCGCCAGTCGACGATGCCGACGCCGAGCCACAGCACCCACAGGCCGTAGTCGTTGTACATCTGGCCGGACTTCTGGCGCAGTTGGTAGAGCGAGGTGTCCAGGGACGCCTGGGTGGTCTTCTGGGTGACCAGCCCGGGCCGGGAGCGGCGGCCGGTGTCGGTGCGCCCTGCTCCGGTTTCGTCGCCGTCCTTGGTGAGCGCCACGCCCTCCGGCCGCTCGGCGACCGGCGCGAACTCCCAGCCCTTGGCCAGCTCCGCGAGGAGGGCCGCCGCGTCGGGCGTGGTGATCTCCAGCGTGGCGGTCCTGGTGTGCCGGAAGTTGAGCAGCCGGTTGCGGCCGCCCATGTCCAGCAGGGAGTTCCGCCATCCGTCGAGCACGGCCTTCAACAGATTCTGCGGCTGGTGGGCCATGGGGTGGGTACCTCCCGGAGCTGGGCAGGGGAAGCCACCCTCACCGGCCCCCCTGGAGATACCTCCCTATCAGGTGTTTTTGTACGCCACGCCGAAGATCGCCGATCTGAAATGAACTTGTTGTGAACAAAGCGAGGATGTCCTGTGCCCTGACGCCGCCGTCACTTGACGGACCCCGCCATCACCCCCTGCACGAAATGCCGCTGGAAGGCGAAGAAGACGACCACCGGCACGATCAGCGAGAGGAAGGCCCCCGGCGCCAGCACGTCGATGTTGCTGCCGAACTGGCGGATCTGCGACTGGAGTTGAACGGTCAGCGGCTGGGCCGAGCTGTCCGCGAAGAGCAGGGCGACCAGCATGTCGTTCCACACCCACAGGAATTGGAAGATGGCGAGGCTGGCGAGTGCGGGGCGCCCCACGGGCAGCACCAGTTGGGTGAAGATCCGCCACTCGCCCCCGCCGTCCATGCGGGCCGCCTCCAGCATCTCCTTCGGGATCTCCGCGAAGTAGTTGCGCAGCAGGAACACCGCGAACGGCAGCCCGTAGGCCACATGGAAGAGGACCACGCCCGGGATCGTGCCGAACAGGCCCAGCTGCCCGAAGAGTTTGGCGACGGGCAGCAGACCGATCTGCACCGGCACCACCAACAGGGCGACGACCAGCAGGAAGAGCGGCTCCCTGAGCGGGAACTCCAGCCAGGCGAAGGCGTATCCGGCGAGCGCCGCGAGGACGACGACCAGGGTGGTGGCCGGCACCGAGATCAGCACGGTGTTCCAGAACGCCTGCGTCATACCGGAGTTCTTCAGCAGGGCCGTGTAGTTGTCGAAGGACAGCTGGCCGGGGCTCGTGAGCGCCGTCCACCAGCCGCCCTTGGCGGTGTCCTCGGGGGTGCGCATCGAGGAGACGAACAGCCCCGCGAGCGGAGTCAGCCACACCAGCCCGATGACCACCAGGAACGCCTGGACCAGACCGTTGCCGAGGCCGCGCCGGACCGCGTTCATCGCTGACTCCTTCGAAAACGCCGGACGTTGAAGACCATCGCGGGGATCACCAGGAGCAGCAGGAGCACGCCGAGCGCGCTGCCGAGGCCCTGGTTGTTGCCGCCGCCGAAGGAGACCAGCCACATCTGGGTGGCGAGCACGGTGGCGTCCTCCTGCACCGGGCCCGGCGCGATGATGTAGACGAGGTCGAAGACCTTCATCACGTTGATCACCAGGGTGACGAAGACGACCGTGAGCACGGGCGCGAGCAGCGGCACGGTGATGCGGCGGAAGATCTGCCACTCGTTCGCGCCGTCCACCCGCGCCGCCTCCAGGGTCTCCCGGGGCAGCGTGGACAGGCCCGCGCCGATGAGCACCATGGCGAACCCGGTCCAGATCCACAGGTACGCGCCGATGATCGCGGGCGTGACCAGCGCCGGGCCGAGCCAGGAGACGCCCTGGTAGGGCGGGGCGAAGTTGGCGCCGGGCAGCCGCAGCGCGTACGACCCGGCGGCGAGGTGGGTGAAGCGGAAGGAGCCGTCGGCGGCGGTGGTCGCGGTGGCGGCGGTGTGCCCGTCGCGCACGGCCTCGACCTTCATGCCGGGCAGCCCGCTCTCCTGGGGATCGACCTGCCCCTGCTTCCCTCCTCCGCCGGGGGTGAAGTCGAGGTAGACGACACCGCGCACCTCGCCGGCGGGGGCGTTGCCCGCCGGCTGTCGTGCGGGTTCGGCGCCCTTGGGCAGGTCCTTGGGCAGCACGCCGACCATCGGGAGGACCGTGGGCGCGCCGCCCGGTGAGAAGCGGGCGGCCGTGGTGTACGCGCCGCCGGCGGCCGGGGTGAGCCCGTGGCCGTCGCGGGCGCGGGCGGTCGGATAGGTGGAGGTCCCGGCGAAGGCGTCGTGGACGGAGACGACGGCCGCGTTGAGGACGCCCTTGTCCGGGTCCTCGTCGTAGGCGAGCCGGAAGATGATCCCGGCGGCGAGGAAGGAGACCGCCATCGGCATGAACAGCAGCAGCTTGAAGGCGGTGGCCCAGCGGACCTTCTCCACCAGGACGGCGAGGATCAGGCCGAGCCCGGTGAGCAGGGCGGGGGCGACGACGACCCAGATGGCGGTGTTCCGGATGGCCTTCACGGTGGCCGGGTCCTGGAACATCTCGGCGTAGTTGCCGCCGCCGACGAACCGGGTGCCGGAGGCGTCGAAGAAGCTGCGGCCGACGGAGAAGAGCACCGGGTAGACGACGAGGGCGCCAAGCAGGAGCAGCGCGGGGAAGACGAAGAGGAGGGCGACCGCCCGGCCGCGCCGCCGGGTGCGGCGCTGGCGCGCCGGCCCGGCGGCGGACGGGGCCGCCTGTTCCTTGACGGGGACGGTGGCGGTCATCGGGCCACTCAGTTCCGGTAGGCCTTGGCCGCCGCGGACTCCAGCTCGGCCGCGGTGCCCTTGGGGTCGGACGGGTCGCGCAGGAAGTCCTGGAGGAGCTTCCACTCGCCGGCGCCCTTCGTGCCGCCGAACGCGGCCGGGGCCTGGTCGGACATGTCGAAGCGGACCGAATCCCCGGCACCGACCAGGGACTTGGCGGTGGCGCGGGTGACGTCGTCACCGTAGGCGGCGAGGTCGAGGTTCTTGTTCGGGGAGAGGAAACCGCCCGCCTTGGCCCACACGGCGGCGGCCTCGGGCGTCGCCAGGAACTCCAGGAGCTTCATGCCGGCCTTGGCGTTCTTGCCGTCCTTGAGGACGACCGCCGCGTCACCGCCGCTGACCACGGGCGCGGTGCCGCCGTCGACCGCCGGGAAGGGGAAGAAGTCCGCGTCCTTGCCGATCGTGCGGTGGAACTGGTCGTGGGCGACACCGGCCACGAAGTCGCCCTCGTAGACCATGCCCGCCTGCGGCTTGGGGCCGAAGACCTTCTCGACCGAGCCGGGGAAGTCGGTGTTCAGCGCCCCCTTGCTGCCGCCCGCGACCAGCTGCTTGTCCTTGAACAGCTTGCCGAGGGTGGTGAGCGCCTTGACCACGCTGGCATCGGTCCACTTGAGCTTGTGGGCGGCGAGCGCGTCGTACTTCTCGGGGCCCGCCTGGGAGAGGTAGATGTTCTCGAACCAGTCGGTGAGGGTCCAGCCGTCCTGTCCGGCGACGGCGAACGCGGCGAGCCCGGAGTCGGAGACGGTGTGCCCGGCCTTGAGCAGGTCGGCGTACGTCTTCGGGGGCTTGACGCCGGCCTGGGTGAGGGCGTCGGGGCTGTACCAGACGGTGGACTTGTGGGCGGCCTTGAAGTAGAGGCCGTAGAGGGTGCCGTCGACGCTGCCGTACTTCTTCCAGACCGGGGCGAAGCCCGCGTCGACCGACTTCTGGGTGGTGGCGGACAGCGGGGTCAGCCAGCCCTTCTTCGCGAACTGCTGGAGCACGCCGACCTGCGGGACCATCACCACGTCGGGGGCGTTGCCGCCCTCGATCTTGCTGCCGACGACGGTGGAGACGTTGTCGCCGGTGGAGGTGAACTGGGTCTTGGCGCCGGTCTTGGCGGTGAAGGCGTCGAGCACCTTCTGGAAGTTCTTCTGCTCGCTGCCGGACCACACACCGGCGACGGTGACGGTCTGGCCGGTGAGCGCCTTGTCGCCGCCCCCGGCGGAGACGGGCTTGTCGCCGCCGCACGCGGTCGCGCCGAGCGCGAGGACGAGGGCGGTGCAGCCGGTGAGCAGGGTGGTACGTCGTCGCATCATCGTTGATGCCCCTTCGAGGAGGTGGGAGTTGACGGCGGATCGGGCTGTTGACGGCGGATCAGAGGTCGGCGAGCCACCAGGCGGCGGTGGAGCCGGGGAGTTCCCCGGCCGGGCAGGGGCCGCTGGCGAGCAGGGGGGTGCCGGGGACGGGCGCGGTCGTGGGCGCGGTACCGAAGTTGACGGCGCAGACCAGGCCGTCGCCGCGCGTGAAGGCGAGGACGCCGGGCTCAGTGTCGAGCCAGCGCAGCGTGCCGTCGCCGTCGCCCAACTGGGGCAGCGAGGCGCGCAGTTGGAGTCCGTCGCGGTAGAGGTGCCAGAAGGAGCGGGTGTCGGCGAGGGCGCGCTCGGTGGCGTACTCGGCGAAGTAGTCGGGCTGCGGCAGCCAGGTCTTGACGCCCTCGACGCCGGTGGTGAAGCCGAACGGGGAGGCCTGCCCCGACCAGGGCAGCGGCACCCGGCAGCCGTCGCGGACCCGGGCACGGCTGCCGGTGCGGTGGAAGACGGGGTCGGTGAGGACGTCGTCGGGCAGGTCGACGACCTCGGGCAGGCCCAGTTCCTCGCCCTGGTAGATGTACGCGGCGCCGGGCAGCGCGAGCATCAGCAGGGCGGCGGCGCGGGCACGGGCGGCACCGAGGCCGCTGCCGCCGGGGGCGGGTTCGCCGTAGCGGGTGACGGTGCGGACCTGGTCGTGGTTGTTGAGGACCCAGGTGAGCGTGGAGCCGGTGCCGGCGATGTCCCGCATGGCCTCGGAGATGACCTTGCGGAAGGCGTCGGCGTCCCAGGGGGCGCCGAGCAGGTCGAAGAAGAAGGCCTGGTGGAGTTCGTCGGAGCGGACGTAGGCGGCGTGCTCGCGGGCGGAGGGGACGGAGACCTCGCCGACCAGGAGCCGTTCGCGGCCGTCGCGGGCGGTGTACTCCTCGCAGACCGCGCGCCAGCGGCGCCACACGTCGTGCACCTCGGGCTGGTTCCAGGCGAGCGGGTTGACCGAGTCGCGGGTGCGGGCGTCGGCCTCCGGGTCGTCGGAGTCGGGCAGCTCGGGGTGCTTGTAGAGTCCGGCGGCCACGTCGATGCGGAAGCCGTCCACGCCCCGGTCGAGCCAGAAGCGCAGCACGTCCTCGAACTCGGCGGGGATCTCGGGGTGGCGCCAGTTCCAGTCGGGCTGTTCGGGCGTGAACATGTGCAGGTACCACTGGCCGTCGTCGGTCCGGGTCCAGGCGGGACCGCCGAACATGGCGTGCCAGTTGTTGGGCGGCTCGGCGCCGTCCGGACCCCTGCCCTCGGCGAAGTGGAAACGGGCGCGCTCCTCGCCGCCCGCCCCCGCGGCCAGGGCGGCGCGGAACCAGGGGTGCTCGCTGGAGCAGTGGTTGGGGACGATGTCGAGCAGGATGCGCAGCCCGAGCCGCCGGGCGTCGGCCATCAGCAGGTCGAACTCGGCGAGGTCGCCGAAGAGCGGGTCGACGTCGCGGTAGTTCGCCACGTCGTAGCCGTGGTCGTGCTGGGGCGACGGGTAGAACGGGCTCAGCCAGACGCCGTCCACGCCGAGCTTCTTCAGGTACGGCAGTCCCGCGCGGACTCCGGCGAGATCGCCGACGCCGTCACCGGTGCTGTCCAGGAAGCTGCGGACGTACACCTGGTAGATCACCGCGTCGCGCCACCAGTGGTGCCTTTTCATGCATGCATGTTAGGTAGCTGTTTCTCAGGGGTGTCAATGAGAAGAACGCATGGTGTCGCCAAGTGGGGCATACAAAAAGGGACTTACCCGGGCAGGATGAAGCGCTTCGATATGAGCGCGTTACTTAACAAGTAACTAGCCGAGAGTTAGCGACTCGCGACGGCGTCGAGTTCCCTGGCCAGTCTGCGCACGGCGGCGGCCGGGGTCTGCCGGCCGGTCAGCGCGTCGTGCACGACCGCCTGGACCACCAGGCTCACCTGGTCGTAACGCGGGCTCTTGGGGCGCGGGGCGGCCGTGAGCACGGCGGTGCGCAGGGTCGGCAGATAGGGGTAGCGCCGGATCAGGTCCGGGTCCTGGTAGAGCGCGGCGCGCACGGGGGGCAGCGCGCCCCGGGTGAGGACCTGGCGCTGGACGCCCTCGCTGGTGAGGTACGCGATCAGCCGGGCCGCCGAATCGGGGTGCCGGGCATGGGTGTTGACGGCCAGGTTGGAGCCGCCGAGCACGCTGGTGCCGGGGCCGTGCGGTCCGGGCAGGGTGACGGCGCCAACCTTCCCGGCCACCTTGGAGCCCTTGGCGGAGGCGACGGCGTAGGGCCAGTTCCGCAGGAAGAGCAGCCGGCCGTCCTGGAACGCCCGCTTGGACTCCTCCTCCTTGTAGGTGAGGGCCGCCTTCGGTATCCAGCCCTCGCGCACGCCCCGGGCCAGGAAGCCGATGCCCTCGCGGGCGGCGTCGGAGTTCACGGTGACGCGGGTGCCCTCGCCGCCGAGGATGGAGCCGCCGGCCGAGTACACCGCCTCGGCCGCGTTGACGGTCAGGCCCTCGTAGGGGAGGAACTGGCCCGCGTAGCCGTCGAGTCCGTACTTCGGCGCGATGGTCCGGGCATCGTGCTCCAGCTCGGCCCAGGTGCGCGGGGGCGGTACGCCCTCCTTGTCGAGGACGTCCTTGCGGTAGAGCAGCAGCCCGGCGTTGGTCACGTACGGGACCGCGTAGAGCCGTCCCTCGTAGGTGGCCGTGTCCACGACCGGGGGCAGGAAGGTCTTCAGCGGGAAGCGGTCCGGCGGCAGCGGGCGTATCCAGCCCGCCGCGGCGAACTCGGAGGTCCAGTTGACGTCGATGTTGAGGACGTCGAAGCGGCCCCGGTCGCCGCCGCGCAGATCCGTGGTCATCTGCGCGTGGGTCTCGTCGGCGGAGTCCGGGAGTTCGACCAGGGTGACGCGCTCGGCGGGGTGGGCGCGGTTCCAGCCCGCGAGCAGCGGGCCGAGATAGCCGGTGAGGTCGCCCGCGGTGGCCAGGGTGAGCGGCCCGCGCCCGTCACCGCCGTCGGCGCGGGCCCCGGAGGACACACATCCGGCCAGCACCACGGCGAGAACGAGAAGCCCCCTACCGGCGGCGTGCGTCCACCGCATAGGTTCCTCCCCGTGCACCCCACGCGCCCTGGGCATCATCGCCCGGACCGAGCCATGTATACCCGTTAGGTATGCGCGATACTAGGGGGCGGAGCACATTCGGCGGACAGGAGGACAGCACGAGTGCGCCTGCCCCTCCTGGCACTCCTCGCGCGCGGCCCCGCCCACGGCTACGAGCTGAAACAGGACCTTGAGCAACTGCTGGGCTCCGCGTACCCTCAGCCGAACGTCGGGCAGATCTATGTGACCCTCGGGCGCCTGGAGAAGTCGGGGCTGATCGCGGGCGAGGACGTCGAGCAGTCCGGCCGTCCCAACAAGAAGGTCTACCACCTCACCGACGCCGGGCGTGAGGCGCTGCACGTCTGGTTCGAGGAGACCGAGGGCGAGCCCCGGGTGCGGGACGAGTTCTTCATGAAGCTCGCGCTGGCCCCGAGGACCGGTCTCGCCGACCAGATCGACCTCATCAACAAGCAGCGGCGCCGCTATCTGAACACCATGCGGGACCTGTCACGCCTCGCGGCGGCCGAGGACCGCGACAACCGCGTCGCCCAGCTGCTCATCGAGGGCGCGATGCTGCATCTCCAGGCCGACCTCGACTGGCTGGAGCGCTGCCAGGAGGAACTGGAGGGGCCTCAGTGAGCGAGAAGCCGCCGCCCGTGCTGCGGGCCGAGGGCCTGGAGAAGACCCACCACGGCGAGGGCGCCCCGGTACGGGCCGTGCGCGGGGTCGATCTGACCGTGGCGCGCGGCGAGTTCGTGGCCGTCACCGGGCCCTCCGGCGCGGGCAAGTCCACGCTGCTGCATCTGCTCGGCGGCCTCCAGCGGCCCGACGCGGGCAGCATCCGGCTCGACGGCCGCCCGACGGACTCCTTCAGCGAGGCGCGCTGGGCGGTGGAGCGCCGCAAGTCGATCGGCATCGTCTTCCAGTTCTTCAACCTGGTCTCCAACCTGTCCGTCGCGGACAACGTGGAGCTGCCCGCCCTGCTCGCGGGCGTCCCCCCGAAGCGCGCCCGCGCCGAACGCGAGGCGCTGCTCGCCGAGCTGGGCCTCACCGGCAAGGAGCGCGCGATGCCCCGCGAGCTGTCCGGCGGCGAGCAGCAACGGGTCGCGCTGGCCCGCGCGCTGGTCAACCACCCCCCGCTGCTGCTCGCCGACGAGCCCGCCGGCAGCCTCGACAGCAAGGGCACCCGCGAGGTGATGCGGCTGCTGACCCGCTTCCACGCGCGCGGCCAGAGCATCGTCCTGGTCACGCACGACGCCCGGCTGGCGAGCGCGGCGGACCGCGTGATCAGCTTCTTCGACGGCCGCATCGCCGACGACGCGAGGCTCGACGGCACCCCGTCCCCGAGGTCCGGCACCTCGGGCGTGCTCGAACTGAGGGACTGACCGCCATGCGCAACCGCCCCGCTGTCACTGTCACTGTCACTGTCACTGTCGCTGTCGCTGTCGCTGTCACGAGGAGCTGAGCCCGTGCGTGCCACCCTGCGCTGGGCCCACTCCGATCTGCGCGCGCACCGCGGCGAGGCGCTGTTCCTGACCCTGGCCACCGCCGGGATCGTCGCCTCCCTGCTCCTGGCCGCCGCCCTGTTCGGCTACGCCACCAACCCCTGGCAGCGGATCTTCACCCAGGCGCACGGCGCGCACGTCTGGCTGCACACCGCGCCCTCGGCCGGCGCCGGCCGGCTCGCCGGTCTGGACGGGGTGCGCGCGGTCGCCGGGCCCTACGACACCGAGGCCGCCACCGTGTCCTGCCGGGGCACCCGGGCCGCCGTGGAACTGCGCGCCACCCCTCACCTCCCTTCCGTGGGGCGCCCGTTGCTCACCGCCGGGCACTGGCTCGACGCCGCCCGGCCGGACGGCGTGGTCCTGGAGAGCGGTCTGGCCCGCGCCCTGCTGGCGGAGCCCGGCGACACCCTCACGCTGCCCGGCACCGCCCGCACCCTGACCGTGGAGGGCATCGCCGACAGCGCCGAGCCCCGCTACAGCGCGGGCGAACAGCCGGGGCTCGTCTGGGCGTTGCCGTCCACCGTGCGCGCTCCGGGCTACCAGGTGACCGGGCTGCGCCTGGCCGACCCCGCCGACACCGACTACGCCGTCCAGCGCGCCGTGACCCGGCTGGGCGCGGGCGCGGTCGGGGAGGTCTCCACCTGGCAGCAGGCCCGGGCGCAGGCACAGGGCGACAACCGGCTGCTCGGCCAGGTGCTCGGGGCGTTCGGGCTCGGCGCGCTGGCCGCCGCCGGGTTCGCGGTGCACGGGGCGATCGGCACCCGCATCCGGGGACATCTGCGGGACATCTCGGTGCTGAAGGCCATCGGGTTCACACCCGCGCAGGTCGTCCGGGTCTTCCTGCTCCAGCATCTGGCGTACGCCGTGCTCGGCGCGGTGGCCTCGGCCGCGCTGATCGAGGGGCTCGGAGGCCGGGTGCCGGGGCGGCTCGGCGACGCGGTGGGCGTGTGGCAGGGGCTGCCGGGGCACACCCTGGCGCTGTCCGCCGTGCCCGTCGGAACGGTGCTGCTCATCGGCCTGACCACCGGACTCGCCGCCTGGCGCGCGGGGCGCGTGCCGCCGGTGCCGGTACCCCGTCCCGCGGGGCCCTCGGGCGCCGGGCTGACCGAGGTGGCCCGCCGGGCGCTGGGGCTGCGGCTGCCCGCCGCGCTGGTCCTCGGCTGCCACCGCGCCTTCGCCGGGCGCGGCCGCTCGGCCGCCGCGCTGGCCCGGCTGACGCTTCCGCTGCTGCTCATGGTGGTCGCGCTGAGCGCCTGGACCACCATCGACCGCTTCCACACCGAGCCCGCCCGCGTGGGGCTGCCCGCCGCGCTCACCGTCCGCGCGGACGACGGCCTGCGCGATGAGCGGGTACGGCAGCTGCTGGCCGCCGACCCCCAGGTCGCCGAGGCGTACCCGGGCGTGGAGCTGGCCGCGCTGGTTCCCGGACAGACCGGCACCATCGCCCTGCGCGGGCTCGGCACCCGCGCGCGGCCCTACCCCTACGCCCTCGTCGAGGGGCGGCGCGCGCACGGCCCCGACGAGGCGGTGGCGGGCCAGGGTCTGCTCGATCTGCTGCACGTCCGGGTGGGCGACTGGGTACGGATGACGGTCGGCGACCAGCCGCAGATCCTGCACATCGTGGGCCGCGCCCTGGAACCGCAGAACGGCGGCCGTACCGTCACCAC
The DNA here is from genome assembly GCF_040703155.1 of Streptomyces sp. NPDC005435. NCBI lineage: Bacteria > Bacillati > Actinomycetota > Actinomycetes > Kitasatosporales > Streptomycetaceae > Streptomyces > Streptomyces sp. NPDC005435. The sequence goes on along the minus strand of NZ_JBEXEQ010000013.1, from coordinate 70,381 downwards.
CTCCCTGGACACCCTCCGCGAGAACGACCCCACCCTCTCCCCCGCCTTCTACCAGCTCCGGCTGCGCCCCGGCGCCGACCCCGCGAAGGTCGCCGCCGCGCTGACCTCTTCGGGCGGCGGCCACCTCGACGTGCACGCCGTCACCAACCCGGCCGACGGCCTCTCCCCGCTGCGCGCGGTGGTCGCCGGCCTGATCGCCGTCCTCGCCCTCGTCGGCCTGGTCGAACTCCTCACCGCCATCGGCGGCACCGTCCGCGAGGGCGAACGGGACGTCCTCGCCCTGCGCGCCATCGGCATGTCCCCACGCCACATCACCGCGATCACCGTCACCTCGATCAGCTGCACAGCCCTGGCAGCGGCCCTCGCCGCCACAGCCCTCGGCCTGCCCCTGGCCCACCACCTGATCGACGCCCAGGCCGCCTCCACCGGAACCGGCACCGGCCTCGCCCGCTCCCCCTCCCCCACCCTCCTCCTCCTGACCGGCACCGGCGCCGTACTCGGAGCAGCAGCCCTGTCCGCCCTACCCGCCACCCGCTCAGCCCACGGCCGCCCGGCGGACACGATGAGCGCGGCGGGATGACTTTTCGACCCGGGGTGGGCCTTGCGGGGCCGGCCTACGAGGTCGGCTTTACGGGGTCGGCCTTGCGGAGCCGGCTTTACGGGGTCGACATCGCGGGGGCGGCCTTGCGGGGGCGGCCTTGCGGGGGCGGCCTTGCGGGGGCGGCCTTGCGAGGTCGGCCTTGCGAGGTCGGCCTTGCGGGGGCGGCCTTGCGAGGTCGGCCTTGCGAGGTCGGCTTTACGGGGTCGACATCGCGGGGACGGCCTTGCGGGGGCGGCCTAAGGGGTCGGCGTCGCGGGGTCGAGGCCGAGGAGGCGGATCCGGGAGAGCGAGCCCTGGGGTCCGGCGAGGGGAGACCCAACGGGCCCGACGAGGGGAACGCCCAGGACACGGGCTCGGAGGCCCCGGGCCCGGGAACCCCAAGCCACGCGACAGACCGGGCAGACCCGGAAGGCAGGCGCGGGGCACAGACCCGGACTGACCTCGCGGGGCCGGGGCCCAGGGGCCAAGCCCGAGGACACGGATCCGGGGCGACCCCTGAGGACCCGGCAAGGGAAGACCCACGGCCCCGACGAGGGGCACGCCCAGGGCACAGACCCGCAGGCCCCGGGGCCCGGGACCACCAGGCCGGGCGATAGACCCGACGGGCCCTGGGGAGGCTGGCCGGGGACACGGCCCGGAGGGCAGGGCGCGGGATCGAAAGGGCAGGTCCGAGGTGCTGACCTGGGCGGCAGGCCCAGCGCCCCGGGGAAGGCGGCCCGGAAGGCCTGGGGACACCAGGCCGGGCGACAGACCCGGCGGGCCCGTAAGGCAGACGCGGGGCACAGACCCGGACTGACCTCACGGGGCCGGGGCCCGGGGACCGGGCCTGAGGACACGGACCCGGCAAGGGGAGACCCAACGGGCCCGACGAGGAGAACGCCCAGGACACAGGCTCGGAGGCCCCCGGGTCCGGGAACACCAAGCCACGCGACAGACCGGGCAGACCCGGAAGGCAGGCGCGGGGCACAGCCCCGGACTGACCTCACGGGGCCGGGGCCCAGGGACCAGGTCCGAGGACGCGGATCCGGGGCGAGCCCTGGGGACCCGGCAAGGGAAGACCCACGGCCCCGACGAGGGGAACGCCCAGGGCACAGACCCGAAGGTCCCGAGGCCCGGGAACACCAAGCCGGGCGACAGACCCGGCGGGCCCCGGGAGGCTGGCCCGGGGCCCGGACCCGGCAGGCTCGGGCGCGGCCCGGAGGGCAGGGCGCGGGATCGAAAAGGCAGGTCCGAGGTGCTGACCTGGGCGGCAGGCCCAGCGCCCCGGGGGTGAGCAGCCCGGGGGCCCGGGGACGCCGATCCGGGTGACGGACCCGGCAGGCCCCGGGGCTGGCCCGAGGCACAGACCCGTGAGCCGGCGGCGACCCCGGCGCACAGCTCCGACCGACAGCCCCGGGCCTCGGGAAGGGGAGACCAGGCAGCCCCGAGGTTCCGAGGAAGGAGAGCAAGGGGAGGGCCGAAGGCCCCGTGGGCAGACCCGGGGACCCGGCGGAGGCAGGTCTGGAGACCTGGGCGGGAGGCCCGGGGCAGGCCCGGCGAGGCAAGCCCCGGGGTGGCCCCCTGCGTCAGCCCCGGGCGCGCAGTTCCCGGTACTCGGTCACCAGCGCCTTGGTCGACGGGTCGAGGCCCGGTACCTCGGCACCCTCGGTCAGGGCGGGCTCGATCCGCTTGGCGAGGACCTTGCCGAGTTCGACGCCCCACTGGTCGAAGGAGTCGATGTTCCAGACGGCGCCCTGGACGAAGACCTTCTGTTCGTAGAGGGCGATGAGCTGGCCGAGTACGGAGGGGGTCAGTTCGGGGGCCAGGATGGTGGTCGTCGGCCGGTCGCCCTGGAAGGTCTTGGCCGCGACGAGTTCCTCCGGCACCCCTTCCGCCCGTACTTCCTCCGCCGTCTTGCCGAAGGCGAGGGCCTGGGTCTGGGCGAAGAAGTTGGCCATCAGCAGGTCGTGCTGGCCCTTGAGCGCGTCGCTCAACTCCTCGGCCGGGCGCGCGAATCCGATGAAGTCCGCCGGGATCAGCTTCGTGCCCTGGTGGATCAACTGGTAGTACGCGTGCTGCCCGTTGGTGCCCGGGGTGCCCCAGACGACGGGGCCGGTCTGCCACTCCACCGGCGCCCCGTCCCGCTGCACCGACTTGCCGTTGGACTCCATGTCCAGCTGCTGCAAGTACGCGGTGAACTTGGACAGATAGTGGCTGTACGGCAGCACCGCCAGCGACTGCGCGTCGAAGAAGTTGTTGTACCAGATCCCCAACAGCCCCAGCAGCAAAGGCGCGTTGGCCTCCGCCGGAGCCGTGCGGAAGTGCTCGTCCACGATCCGGAAGCCGTCCAGCAGCTCACGGAACCGCTCCGGACCGATCGCGATCATCAGCGACAGACCGATCGCCGAGTCGAACGAGTACCGCCCGCCGACCCAGTCCCAGAACTCGAACATGTTGTCCACGTCGATCCCGAACCCGGAGACCTTCTCGGCGTTCGTGGACAGCGCCACGAAGTGCCGCGCCACAGCCTTCTCGTCACCCAGCGACTCAAGAAGCCACTGCCGCGCGGACGTCGCGTTCGTGATGGTCTCGATCGTCGTGAACGTCTTCGACGCCACGATGAACAGCGTCTCCGCCGGGTCCAGATCCCGGATCGCCTCATGCAGGTCCGCGCCGTCCACGTTGGACACGAACCGCACGGTCAGCTCGTGGTCCGTGAACGCCCGCAACGCCTCGTACGCCATGGCGGGACCGAGGTCGGAGCCGCCGATGCCGATGTTCACGACGTTCTTGATGCGCTTGCCGGTGTGGCCGGTCCACTCGCCCGAGCGGACGCGGTCGGCGAAGCCGGCCATCTTGTCGAGCACGGCATGCACGGCCGGGACGACGTTCTCGCCGTCGACCTCGACGACCGCCTCGCGCGGCGCCCGCAGCGCGGTGTGCAGCACCGCCCGGTCCTCGGTCACATTGATCCGCTCACCACGGAACATCGCGTCCCGCAGCCCGAACACGTCCGTGGCGGTGGCGAGTTCCCGCAGCAGCGCGAGCGTCTCGTCCGTGACCAGGTTCTTGCTGTAGTCGATGTAGAGGTCACCGACCTGGACGGTGTAGCGGGTACCGCGTGCGGGATCGGCGGCGAACATCTCCCGCAGACCGGTGCCGGCGACATCCTCGCGGTGCCGGGCGAGGGCGTTCCACTCGGGCAACTGGTTGAGCCTGGTACGGCCGTCTGCGTTCATCTCCGACTTCAGCCTTCCTTCCTGGGCCTGTCCTGCCGCGACCTTGCCCGGCGGCGGAACCAACCTAGTTGATCAGTGGGCGGGAGAGACGGTGGCGGTGTCCTCCCGCGTCGTGCCCACTGATACGTCCGCGCGCCGCGCCGGTATCAGTGCGACGACGGCCAGGGCGAAGAGGGCGCCCGCGAGCAGGGCCGGGGCCTGGAGGCCGAGGAGACGGGCGGCGCCCCCGGCGAGGAGCGCGCCGAGCGGGGCCCCGGCGACGGAGGCGGTGCGGAACGCGGCGGAAACCCGCCCGGTCATGGACGCGGGGGCGCGCTGCTGCATCAGCGTCGTCTGGTTGACGTTCCACACCATGCCCATGGCGCCGAGCAGGGCAAGTGCGACGAGGAGCGCGGACAGGTGGCGTACCGAGCCCATGAGGAGGAGCGCACCGGTCTGCACGGTGCCGCCGAGGACCAGGGCCCGCACGCGTCCGGTGCGGCGGGCCATCCGCTGGGCCAGGAAGCCCCCGGCGATGCTTCCGGCCGCGTACAGCGACATGGCGGCCGCGTAGCCGGAGTCGCCCGCGTGCAGCCAGCCGGTGATGTGCAGGACCAGGGTGGCGATGAGGCCGCCCATGCCGATGTTGCACAGCAGGGTGGCCACGCAGACGGCGCGCAACGCGGGGTCCCGCCACAGCGCGCGCAGTCCCTCGGCGGTCTCGGCGCGCAGGGTGCCGCCCTGCGGCCGGGGCGCGCGCTCCGGGGGCGTGACGCGCAGGGAGGCCACGAGCGCGGCGGCGGCCACGAAGGTGCCCGCGTCGGCGGCGAAGGGCACCGCGGCCCCGGCGGCGAACAGCAGCGGCACGAACGGTCCGGTGAGCAGCCCGCCGGCGATCTGCTGACCTGTCATCAGCCGGGCGTTGGCGGAGCCGAGTTCGCCGGGCCCGACCAGGGAGGGCAGCAGGGCCGTGGCGGCGTTGTCGAAGAGTGTCTGAAGGGCGGTCAGGCCGAAGGCCAGGGCGATGAGCAGCGGAAGCGAGGCGTGCCCCAGACCGACGGCGAGGGCGAAGGCGGCGACCAGCAGGGCCCGTACGAGATCGACCGACCACATGGCCCGGCGCTGGTCCACCCGGTCGGCGACCGCCCCGCCGAGCAGTCCGAACAGCAGCCAGGGCACATAGCCGCAGGCGCTGACGGCGGCGACCGCGAGCGGATCGTCCGTCAGGCGCACCGCGAGCAGCGGCAGCGCGACCGTGCGCAGCGCGTCGCCGACGCGGGAGACGATCGCGGCCGTCCACAGCCTCCCGAACCCCCCGCGCCACGCGGGCGCCCGCTCCTCAGCCGCCACCGCCCCGGCCATCCGTCCCCCCTGATCCCCGTCGGCACACGCCTCATCGACACACGTTCCATCGATGCGTGAACCGTAGCGGGCACCACTGACAACGGGTCATGGAGCGCCGGACGGCACGGCTCCGGCCGGGCGCCCCAGGGCACCCGGCCGGGTGTGAACTGCTAGATCTCGCCCCGCAGTTTGGCGAGCGCCTCGGCAAGGATCGCCTCGCCGTCCGCGTCGCTGCGCCGCTCCCGGACGTAGGCCAGGTGCGTCTTGTAGGGCTCGGTGCGCGGCGGGTCCGGCGGGTTGTCCCGGTCCTGACCGGCCGGGAAGCCGCAGCGCGGGCAGTCCCAGGTGTCGGGGACCTGCGCGTCGCTGGCGAAGCTCGGCTGGGTCTCGTGCCCGTTGGAGCACCAGAAGGAGATGCGCAGCCGCGGAGCGGACTCCCCGCGCTCTGCCTCGCCCATCGGCCCCGCCCCGACCCGGCTTCCTCGGATCGCGTTGCCACTTGCCACGGTCGTAACTCCCTGCGTGATGGTGCCGCGAAGCAGGTCGGCCTTTCGCTTCGCCGCGAGCGCCTCAGTCTACGTAAGGCCCAACGCGCGTCCAGTGATGGGAGGTACGGTCCCCGCCCAGACGCAAGCCCCATGATAGGCCGCGCCGTGGAGCGCGTACCGAACATGGGGCTTTACGTACGGGATGTATGGAGTTGTGCGGTGCGGACGTGCGCGTCAGGCGTTCGACTTCATCAGGATGCCGAGGACGATGATGCACGCGAACCACAGCAGACCGATCACGATGGTGATGCGGTCGAGGTTGCGCTCGGCGACCGAGGAGCCGCCGACGGAGGACTGCATGCCGCCGCCGAACATGTCGGAGAGACCGCCGCCCTTGCCCTTGTGCATCAGCACCAGCAGCATCAGCAGCAGGCTGAAGACGATCAGGGCGATCGAGAACCCCAAAACCACGGCTGGACCAACTTCCTCGGATTCGGATGGACGACGGGGCACGGCACCCTGGCCATGCCCCTCGCAAGGGTACGACGTATCGCCGCTACCGCCTACTCACGGTCTTGATCACGGCTGATGATCGCAGCCGATCACTGGTCGCGGAAGCGCACGATCCTGACGAACTCGTCCGTGTCCAGCGAGGCACCGCCGACCAGGGCGCCGTCGATGTCGGGCTTGGCCATGATCTCGGCCACGTTGGCCGCCTTCACGGAGCCGCCGTACTGGATGCGGATCTTGTCGGCCACCTCCTGCGAGTACAGCTCCGCCAGCTTGCCGCGGATCGCGCCGCAGACCTCCTGGGCGTCGTCGGAGCCGCAGACCTTGCCGGTGCCGATGGCCCACACGGGCTCGTAGGCGATCACGACGTTCTCGGCCTGGTCGGCCGGGACGTCCTTCAGGCCGCCCTCGACCTGGCGGAGGGTGTGGGCGACGTGGTCGCCGGCCTCGCGGACGTCCAGCTCCTCGCCGACGCACAGGATCGGGGTGAGGCCGTGCTTGAAGGCGGCCTTGACCTTGGCATTGACGATGTCGTCGGTCTCGTGGTGGTACTGGCGGCGCTCGGAGTGGCCGACGACCACGTAGGAGCACTTGAGCTTGGCCAGCATCGGGCCGGAGATCTCACCGGTGTAGGCGCCGGAGTCGTGCTCGGAGATGTCCTGGGCGCCGTACTTGATCTTGAGCTTGTCCCCGTCGACCAGGGTCTGCACCGAGCGCAGGTCGGTGAAGGGCGGCAGGACGGCCACCTCGACCGCGTCGTAGTCCTTGTCGGCCAGGGCGAAGGCGAGCTTCTGGACGTGGGCGATGGCCTCCAGGTGGTTGAGGTTCATCTTCCAGTTGCCCGCCATGATCGGCGTGCGGCCGGCGGAAGTGGATACAGCCATCGAGGTCAGTCCTCCAGTGCGGCGAGGCCGGGGAGCGTCTTGCCCTCGAGGTATTCGAGGGAGGCGCCGCCACCGGTCGAGATGTGGCCGAATGCGTTCTCGTCGAAACCGAGCGTACGCACGGCCGCGGCGGAATCACCGCCGCCGACGACGGTGAAGCCGTCCGAGTCGACGAGAGCCTGGGCGACCGCCTTGGTGCCCTCGGCGTAGTCGGGGTGCTCGAAGACGCCCATGGGACCGTTCCAGAAGACGGTCTCGGCGTCGGCGAGCTTCGAGGCGTACAGCTCCCGGGTCTTCGGGCCGATGTCCAGGCCCTCCTGGTCGGCGGGGATCTTGTCCGCGTCGACCACGGTGTACCGGGAGGGCGCCTTGGTCTTCAGGTCCGGGAAGTCCGGGGAGACCAGGACGTCGACGGGGAGCACCAGCTCCACGCCGTTCTTCTCGGCGCGCTCCATGTACTCCTTGACGGTCGGGATCTGGTCCTCCTGGAGGAGGGAGATGCCGACCTCGTGGCCCTGGGCCTTGAGGAAGGTGTAGGCCATGCCGCCGCCGATGAGCAGCCGGTCGGCCTTGCCGAGGAGCTGGTCGATGACGGCGAGCTTGTCGGAGACCTTGGCGCCGCCGAGCACGACGACGTACGGACGCTTGACGTCGTCGGTGAGCTTCTTCAGGACACCGACCTCCTGGGCGATCAGGTAGCCGGCGTAGTGCGGCAGCCGGGCCGGGAGGTCGTAGACGGAGGCGTGCTTGCGGTGCACGGCGCCGAAGCCGTCGCCCACATAGACGTCCGCCAGCGCGGCGAGCCGGTCCGCGAACTCGGCGCGCTCCGCGTCGTCCTTGGAGGTCTCACCGGGGTTGAAGCGCAGGTTCTCGATGACCGCGACCTGGCCGGGCTCCAGGCCGTCGACGGCGGCGTGGGCGGCGGGGCCGACGGTGTCCTGGGCGAAGGCGACCGGGGCGCCGAGGAGTTCACCGAGGCGCTCGGCGGCGGGCAGCAGCGAGAAGGCCGGGTCCGGGGCGCCCTTGGGGCGGCCCAGGTGGGAGGCGACGACCACCTTGGCGCCCGCGTCCGCGAGGGCCTTGACGGTGGGCAGGACGGCACGGATGCGGCCGTCGTCGGTGATGGTCCCGTCGGCCAGCGGCACGTTGAGGTCGGCGCGGACGAAGACCCGCTTGCCGCTCACGCCGTCGGCGAGAAGTTCGTCGATCGTCTTCATTGAGTGGACTCCTGAGGAGGGCTCGTGATGCCCCCGATCGTAAGAGGGCGTGGTCCATGCGTGAGAGCAGGGCCCGGTCAGCGCGGCCGTGCGCTGCCCGGGCCCTGCTCTCACTTCAAGGTCCTGCTGGGGTCGTTCAGAGCTGCTCGCCGACGAAGACCGTGAGGTCCACGAGGCGGTTGGAGTAGCCCCACTCGTTGTCGTACCAGCCGAGGATCTTCACCGTCTTGCCGTCCTGGACCATGGTCAGGGACGAGTCGAAGGTGCAGGAGGAGGGGTCGCCGACGATGTCGGAGGAGACGATCTCGTCCTCGGTGTAGGACAGGAAGCCCTTGAGGGAGCCGTCCTCGGAGGCCTTCTTGAACGCGGCGTTGACCTCGTCCTTGGTGACCTCGCGCTGCAGCTCCACGACCAGGTCGGTGGCCGAGCCGGTCGGGACCGGGACGCGCATCGCGATGCCGTCCAGCTTGCCCTTGAGCTGCGGCAGGACCAGCGCGGTGGCCTTGGCGGCACCGGTGGTGGTCGGGATGATGTTCTCGGCGGCGGCGCGGGCGCGACGCAGGTCCTTGTGCGGGAAGTCAAGGATGCGCTGGTCGTTGGTGTACGCGTGCACCGTCGTCATCAGGCCGCTGACGATGCCGAAGTTCTCGTCCAGGACCTTGGCCATCGGCGCCACGCAGTTGGTGGTACACGAGGCGTTGGAGATGACGTGGTCCTTCGCCGGGTCGTACTTGTCCTGGTTGACGCCCATGACGATGGTGATGTCCTCGTCCTTGGCCGGAGCCGAGATGAGGACCTTCTTGGCGCCGCCGGCCAGGTGCTTGGCGGCGTCGTCGCGCTTGGTGAAGATGCCGGTCGACTCGATGACGATGTCGACGCCCAGCTCGCCCCACGGAATGTCGGCGGGGTTGCGCTCGGAGAGCACCTTGATGGTGTGGCCGTCGACCGTGATGGTGTCGGCGGTGTGCGTGACCTCGGCCTTGAGGCGGCCCAGGATCGTGTCGTACTTCAGCAGGTGCGCCGTGGTCGCGGTGTCACCCAGGTCGTTGACAGCCACAATCTCGATGTCCGCACCCTGCTCCAGCAGTGCGCGGAAGTAGTTACGCCCGATGCGGCCGAAGCCGTTGATGCCTACGCGGATCGTCACGAACCGATCTCCTCGTTGGTACGCCGGCTTATGCGGTGCCGGCGAGCTGTATTTGGGATGTCCCCGACCACCCCCGACCCTACCTCTCCGCAGCCCCCGGGGTGACATCGAGATGGCGCATACACGGGCAGGCCTTCCTTACCCGTCAGTAGGGTACGGACCGGCCCGGAACGGCGGTCGTTTCACTCCTTTTTGTCAGGGACTGACCGTCGTTCCGGGCGGGTATTTCACTCGTTCGTGAGGGTGTCGGCTCACCTGATGTCGGGTGCTCCCGCGCACCGTTGAGAGGGGGTCTCGCTCACCTGTGAGAGGCGGCCTCCGTCATCTGCCGAGCGCGGTCAGCGCCTTGCGCATCAGGGCGGTCCGGGCGGCCGGCGAGGACACCTGGTCCAGGCCGAATCCGAGCAGCACCGTGTCGCGGGTGGTGACCGCTCCGTAGGTACGGAACAGGGCGCCGGTGCGCGTCCAGTCCTTCAGCACACCGGGGCTGCCGGGCGGGGGTCCGGCCGCGCGCCAGGGGCCCAGCGAGGTCTCGAAGCCCTCGGTGTCCCGCGCGCTGCCGCCGACGACGAGGGAGGCGTCGTCCACGAGGACGCCGTGGCCGCCGCTGCCGGGGTCGGTGACATAGGAGACGGACACCTCGACGGTCCGGCCCGCGTACGCGCTCAGGTCGAACTCCGTGTGCTGCCAGCCCGCGGAGGCACCGGTGAGGCTGTGCCAGGCACCGGTGGTGCCGGTCGCGGTGCAGGCGCCGCCGAAGAGCGTCAGATAGTGGCGCAGCCAGGGGTGCTCGCCGATCAGGAACCCGGCCCCGCACTCCTCGGGCACGGTCGTGCGGGTCGCGCCGCCCGCCTCGGGCAGGGTCGTCCAGTCGTCGGCGCCCACGGTGTGGACCTCGACGACGGCGTGGTCGTAGCCGGGCTCGGTGTCCCACAGCAGCCGGGTGCTCAGCGCGGGTTTGTCGGCGGCGGTGACACCGGTGAGGTCGACGGTGCGGGTGAGGCGCTTGTAGGCGTCGTCGGTGTGGACCGCGGCGGCCATGTAGGAGCCGGAGTACGGGCCGTACGGGGTGGGGGCTCCGGCGAAGGCGCCCGCGCCCGCGCTCCTGAACTGCGGGTAGCCGGCGACGGGAAGCTCGTCGGAGGTGACCCCATAGGCACCGGCCGCGTCGAGCGGGTCACCGGGTGCGTCGCCGAGGGCGGCGGAGACCCCGGAGAGGGCGCCGGAGCCGGTGAGCGCGGTGACGCCCTTGACGGGGGTGCGGCTGTACGCGCCCAGCCAGTACTGGCTGAAGTCGTCCGAGCGGTTGCCGCCGCCGAGATCGACGCTGCCTCCGGCCGTCTCCCCGGCCTCGATCAGCCGGCCGCCCTCGTTGAGGTACGCGCGCAGCTGGAGCTGGACGGCGTTGCCGGGGCCGCCGGGGCCCGCGTAGTGCACGACGGTGCGGAAGTGGTCCAGCACGCCGAGCGCGTCCGGGGCGCCCCGGGTCGCGGTGTCCCACACGAGGGCGTGGCGTCCGGCCGCCCGCAGCGCGTCCGTGTACGCCGTGGCCCGCGCGGCCTTGGCGCCCTCCTCCGCGACGACGAGGGTGTCGGCGGCGGAGCGCTTCTCGACGGTGTAGGTGAAGTGGGTACTGGCGGTCTTCGCGCCGTTCCTCCCCTTGCCGCTGAACCACACCTCGACCCGGTCACCGGGCCTGCCGGCGGGCACCTCCGCGCGGTACTCGTCGAAGTAGAGGTGGTCGGCGCCGCCGTAGCGCTCGCCGCCCTTCCAGGCGCGCAGGCTCCGCTGCTGTGTACGGCCGCCGTTGACGCGGTAGTCGAGCCGCTTGTCGCGGACCGCCTTGCGCGCGGTGACGGAGACCTCCTGTGCCGTCCCGCGCGCGTACGAGGTGGTGAAGGCGGCCGGGGTGAAGTCGGCCGTGCTCAGACCGATGGAGGAGGCGGGCCGGTCGGGATGGGCGGCGCTCTCGGCGACGGACAGCGCGAAGGGGACGTTCTTCTCGAACTCCCGCTGGATCAGCCGCTCGTCGTCGGGGAAGCTGAACACCGACCGGCAGTCGCCCGGGTTCCAGGCGTCGTCCGGGTCGGACCTGGCGGCCGTCTGGCAGGTGGACATCTCGGGGGTGAACATCGCCAGGCCGTTGACGTTGGCGGCGTGCCCGTCCGCCTCACCGTTGGTGGTGTACAGCTCCGAGGAGATCTGCGGGCGGTAGCCGGGGATCGCGGAGTGCTCCGGGGTACCGGCCAGCGCCTTGTAGAGCACGTCGTCCGGGCTGGGCGTGGCGACCTGCCAGCCGATGCCGTAGAGGAGGAGTTCGGCGGCGGAGTGGTAGTTGACGGCGTACGTGAAGCGGATCCGCTTCTCGAAGGCGTCCAGCGCCTTCGTCTCGGGCTCGGAGGCGGGGGCGGGGCCCCGGTAGGTCTCGGAGGCGGGGCTCGGGGACGAACCCTCGTCGTCGTAGCCCCACTTGTAGGGGAAGTTCCGGTTGAGGTCGACGCCGTCGCCCGCGCCGATCGTGCCGTCGCCGTTGAGGTCGCGCAGGTTCTTGCGCCACAGACGGGTGTCGTCGCCCTGGAAGGTGTAGTCGTAGCCGTCGGGGTTGGCGGAGAGGACGAACCACAGCTCGGTGGTGTCGACGATCTTTCTGATTCTTCTGTCCGAGCGGTAGTTGTCCAGGTAGTGGTGCATCAGACGCCGGGTCATCTCCGGGGTGATCCACTCGCGCGCGTGCTGGTTGGAGAGGTACAGCACGGCGGGTTTCGCGCCGTCCTTCGAACGCCGGGCGTCCTTGGTCAGCTTGAGCGCGAGGATGTCCTTGCCCCGGACGGTACGGCCGATGGACTCGACCTTGGCGAGATCGGGGTGCTCGCGCGCGGTGCGCCGCAGCTCCTCCTCAAGGCCGCCGCTGCCGCTGTACGGGCGGAAGACGCCTTGCGCGGCGGCCGCGACCCGCTTGTCCGCGGCCTTCGGCAGCTCGTGCTCGGTGAGGCGGACGCCCTGCGCGCGCAGCTGTCCGGCCTGGCGGTCGGTGAGGTAGACCTCGACGGTGCTGCGGCCCGCTCCGGCCGTCTGCGCGTCCAGCTCGTGGCCGTCCTGTCCCGCCTTCAGCAGCAGGGGCAGCTGGGCCCGGGTCACCTCGGCGCGGAAGACCTTGACCGCGTCGGCGCGGTCCGCCTGGACGGGGCTCGCGGCGCGGGCCTGCGCCTGGGCCGGTACGGGCCCGAGGGCCGCCGTGCCCGCCAGGAGTACTCCGGCGGCGAGGACAGATCTCACTGGGTGTCTCATGAACCCCCCTCGTGGTGGTCCGCCACAGCGGCGACCAGATTGCCAGGCTCATGTCACACCAGGGAGGCGTCAAGGGCGCCTCACGGACACGCGAAAGCCGGTGCCGACCACCCGAACGGGCGCGCGACACCGGCTCTCACCGCGTGAACCGGCCGATGGACCGGCCGAGGACCAGCCGGTGGACCGGCTGGTGGATCGCCTGGTGGATCAGCCGACCAGGTTGTCCGCCAGGTCCTCCGAGAGGTTGGCCTCCGTGCCCGGGATGCCCAGGTCGGAGGCGCGCTTGTCGGCCATCGCGAGGAGACGGCGGATACGGCCCGCGACCGCGTCCTTGGTCAGCGGCGGGTCCGCGAGCGCGCCCAGCTCCTCCAGGGAGGCCTGCTTGTGCTCCATCCGCAGCCGGCCGGCGGCCGCGAGGTGCTCGGGCACCTCGTCGGCGAGGATCTCCAGCGCGCGCTGCACCCGGGCCCCGGCGGCCACGGCGGCACGGGCCGAGCGGCGCAGGTTGGCGTCGTCGAAGTTGGCGAGCCGGTTGGCAGTGGCCCGCACCTCGCGGCGCATCCGCCGCTCCTCCCAGGCCAGCACCGATTCGTGCGCGCCGAGCCGGGTGAGCAGGGCGCCGATCGCGTCGCCGTCGCGGACGACGACCCGGTCCACCCCGCGCACCTCGCGGGCCTTCGCGGCGATGGACAGCCTGCGGGCGGCGCCGACCAGCGCGAGCGCCGCCTCGGGCCCGGGGCAGGTCACCTCCAGCGAGGAGGACCGGCCGGGCTCGGTGAGCGAGCCGTGCGCGAGGAACGCGCCGCGCCAGGCCGCCTCGGCGTCACAGGTCGCGCCGGAGACCACCTGGGGCGGCAGGCCGCGGATCGGGCGGCCCCGGCCGTCCACCAGGCCCGTCTGCCGGGCCAGCTGATCACCCCCGGCGACCACGCGCACCACGTAACGCGAGCCCCGGCGCAGACCGCCGGGCGCCATCACGATCAGCTCGGAGCTGTGGCCGAAGATCTCCAGGATGTCCCGCTTGAGCCGGCGGGCCGCCATCGCGGTGTCCAGCTCCGCCTCGATCACAATGCGCCCGCTCACCAGGTGGAGGCCGCCGGCGAACCGCAGAAGGGCGGAGACCTCCGCCTTCCTGCAGCAGGTCCGGGTGACGGGGAGCCGGGAGATCTCATCCTTCACCGCTGCCGTCATCGCCATGGGCCGATCCTTCCATGCATCCGAAAAATACGGTCGTACGCGGCGGCCAACAGCTCCGGATCGTGCCGGGGAGTTCCGTCGGTCCGGGCCACCGGCGCCAGCTCGACCGCGGCTCCCAGCCGCTTGGCGGCCTCGGTGAGCGAATCGCGGTCGGGCACGGCCGCCTCGTCGGCCAGCACCACGTCCAGGGCGAGTTTAGGGGCGTGTCGCCCCAAAACCTCCAAATGACGCTGCGGGGAGAAGCCCTCGGTTTCGCCCGGCTGCGGGGCCAGGTTCAGCGGGAGCACCTTGCGCGCCTTGGTCTCGGTGAGCGCGTCGAGCAGCTCCGGGACCAGCAGATGCGGGATGACCGAGGAGAACCAGGACCCGGGTCCGAGCACCACCCAGTCCGCGTCGAGGACCGCCTCGACGGCCTCGGGCACGGCGGGCGGGTCCGACGGCACGACGTGCACCGACTGCACCTCGCCCGGGGTGAGGGCGACGGTGGCCTGGCCGCGCACCGTGTCCACGTCGTCCGGGCGCTCCGGGTCGTGCCCCTTGACCAGCGCCTGGAGCTCCAGCGGCACCGCCGACATGGGCAGCACGCGCCCGTGCGCGCCGAGCAGCTTGCCGACCAGGTCCAGGGCCTGCACATGGTCGCCCAGCTGTTCCCACAGCGCGACGATCAGCAGGTTGCCCACCGCGTGGTCGTGCAGATCGCCCTTGGAGTGGAAGCGGTGCTGGATGACCCGGGCCCAGGTCTGGCCCCAGTCGTCGTCGCCGCACAGGGCGGCCAGCGCCTTGCGCAGGTCGCCGGGGGGCAGCACCCCCAGTTCGTCGCGCAGCCGGCCGCTGGAGCCGCCGTCGTCGGCCACCGTGACCACGGCGGTGAGGTCGCCGGTGATCCGGCGCAGCGCGGCGAGCGAGGCGGACAGGCCCATGCCGCCGCCGAGGGCGACCACCTTGGGCTGTGCCCCCCGCCTGCGCGGCCGCCCGCCACGCGCTTCGGCGCGGCCCGCGCGGGCCTCCGCCATGGCGCGGCCGGCGCGCCCCTCCGGCACCACCCGGCGCAGGCCGGCGAGCCGCCGTGTACGTCCTGTCATTCCCGTCCCATGTCCCGGTGTACGACCACCGTCTCCACGCCCTCTGCCGCCAGACGCGCGGCGAGCTTCTCCGACATCGCGACCGAGCGGTGCTTGCCGCCGGTACAGCCGATGGCGATGGTCACATACCGCTTGCCCTCGCGCCGATACCCGGCCGCGATCAGGCGCAGCAGCTCGGCGTAGCGGTCGAGGAACTCCTTGGCGCCGGGCTGGTTGAAGACGTAGGAGGCGACCTCCTCGTTGACCCCCGTGAAGGGGCGCAGCTCCGGCACCCAGTGCGGGTTGGGCAGGAAGCGCATGTCGGCGACGAGGTCGGCGTCGACCGGCAGCCCGTACTTGAAGCCGAAGGACATCACCGTGGCCCGCAGCTCCGGCTCCTCCTCACCGGCGAACTGGGCGTCCATCTTGGCGCGCAGTTCGTGCACGTTGAGGCTGGAGGTGTCTATCACCAGGTCGGCGTCGCCGCGCAGCTCGCGCAGCAGCTCGCGCTCGGCCGCGATGCCGTCCACGATCCGGCCGTCGCCCTGGAGGGGGTGCGGGCGGCGCACCGACTCGAAGCGGCGCACCAGGGCCTCGTCGGAGGACTCCAGGAAGACGATCCGCCGGGTGACGCCCCGGCCGTCGAGGTCGGCGAGGGACTCGCGGAGGTTGTCGAAGAAGCGCCGGCCGCGCACGTCGACGACGACCGCGATCCGGGCCACGTTGCCCTGCGAGCGGGCGCCCAGCTCCACCATGGTGGGGATCAGCGCGGGCGGGAGGTTGTCCACGACGAACCAGCCGAGGTCCTCCAGGCACTTGGCCGCGGTGGACCGGCCCGCTCCGGACATCCCGGAGATGATCACCAGCTCGGGGATGGCCGCTTCCTGGGCCCCGTTCGCCATGCCGTCCGTACTCACCTGTGCTCCGTTCTCCCCGGCCACTTCCCGTGGCCGTGCCTCGCCCGCCTTCCCCTGCGCGCGTTCGTTCCGCTCGGGTCCCGTGTCGTGCTCGGTCATCTCTCCTGCCCCCGTCGGTCGTCCGGGAGTCCCGCGCTCACGGGCTCTCCGGGGGAACCCTCCGTCGTACCGGGTTCCTCGTCGTCGATGATCTCTCCTGTCGCCGTGTTCACGGCGGGTCCGGCCGGGACGGCGCGCGCGAGTGCCGCGGCGATGGTCTCGGCCGTCTTCCGGCCTATGCCGGGTACTTCCTGGATCTGCTCGACCGTCGCGGCGCGCAGCCGCTTGACCGAGCCGAAGTGCTTGAGGAGGGCCTGCTTGCGGGTGTCCCCGAGGCCGGGCACGTCGTCCAGCGGGCCGGAGCGCAGCCGCTTGGACCGCTTGGTGCGCTGGTAGGTGATGGCGAAGCGGTGGGCCTCGTCGCGCACGCGCTGGAGCAGATAGAGGCCCTCGCTGGTGCGGGGCAGCACCACCGGGTCGTCCTCGCCGGGCACCCAGACCTCCTCCAGACGCTTGGCGAGACCGCACACGGCGATGTCGTCGATCCCCAGCTCGTCCAGCGCCCGCCGGGCCGCCGCGACCTGCGGCTGCCCACCGTCGACCACGACGAGCTGAGGCGGGTAGGCGAACTTCCGTGGCCGTCCGTCCTCGTCCTTGAGCGGATCGGCGAAGTCACCGTCCTGACCGGGACCGGGGAGGGGGGCGGGGGTGGGGCGGCCTTGGGCGGGCGCGGGGCTGGAGCTGGGGGCGGTGTCCTGGGCGCGGCTGGGGCCGGGGGCGGGGCTCGGGCTGGCGCCGGGGGCGGGGACCGGGGTGCCGTCCTGGTCCGGACCGGCAGGGCTCGGGCTGACACCGGGGCCGGAGACCGGGGTGCCGACCTGACCCGGACCGGCGGGAAGCGGGCCGGTACCGGGGCCGGGGACCTGCGTGCCGACCTGACTCGCACCAGCAGGGCTCGGGCTGGCACCGGGGCCGGAGACCGGCGTGCCCTCCTGGCCCGCGCCGGCGGGAAGCGGGGCGCCCTCGCCAACGGCCGGGAAGTCGCGCGGGGTGCCGTCGGCGGAGGGCGGGGTGGCGGCGAGAGACGTGCCGTCGGTGCCAGGCGCGCCGTGGGCGGAAGGCGTGCCGCCGGCGGAAGACGCCCCGCCGGCGGAAAGCGCACCGTCGACGGAGGACTCCCCGTCGGCGAGGTCCATGGAGCCGGTGGGGGAGGCGCCGTCGACGCGCGACGCCCCGCCGGTGACACCCGTGCCGGCGGCGACGCCGGTGTCCCCCGTGAGCGAGACCCCGCCGTCCGCCGGCGTGCCCTCCTCCGCCGTCCACTCCCCCGACCGCTCCTTCTCCGCGAGGTAGCGCCGGAAGCGGCGGGTGATCACCTCGTGCATGGAGCGGACGTCGTCCTGACCGGCGAAGCCCTTGATCTGGAAGCGGCGGTACTCATTCTTGCGCTGGAGGCCGTCCTCGAAGACGACCATGGAGGCGACCACGTCGTCGCCCTGGAGGTGCGAGATGTCGTAGCACTCGATGCGCAGCGGGGCGCTGTCCAGGCCGAGGGCGTCGGCGATCTCCTCCAGGGCGCGCGAGCGCGTGGTCAGGTCGGAGGCGCGCTTGGTCTTGTGCAGGGCGAGGGCCTGCTGGGCGTTGCGCTGCACGGTCTCCATGAGCGCCTTCTTGTCACCGCGCTGGGGGATGCGCAGCGACACGTTCGCCCCGCGCCTGCCGGTCAGCCACTCCTGGACCGGCTCCTCCGGCTCGGGCAGCGCCGGGACCAGCACCTCCTTGGGCACCGCGTCCCCGCTCTCCTCGCCGTAGAGCTGCTGGAGGGCGTGTTCGACGAGAGCGCCGGTGGTGATCTCCTCGACCTTGTCGGTGACCCAGCCACGCTGGCCGCGCACCCGGCCGCCGCGCACATGGAAGATCTGGACGGCCGCCTCCAGCTCGTCCTCGGCGACGGCGATCAGGTCGGCGTCGGTCGCGTCGGCGAGCACGACCGCGTTCTTCTCCATGGCCTTCTTCAGGGCGCCGATGTCGTCGCGCAGGCGGGCGGCCCGCTCGTACTCCATCTCGTCGGCCGCCTCCGCCATCTGCTTCTCCAGGCGGCGCATGTAGGTGCCGGTGCGGCCCGCCATGAAGTCGCAGAACTCCTCGGCCAGCTCCTTGTGGTCCTCCGGGGAGATCCGGCCGACGCACGGCGCGGAGCACTTGCCGATGTACCCGAGCAGACAGGGGCGGCCGGTGCGGGCCGCGTTCTTGAAGACGCCGGCCGAGCAGGTGCGCACCGGGAAGACGCGCAGCAGCAGGTCGACGGTGTCGCGGATGGCCCACGCGTGGGCGTACGGCCCGAAGTACCGCACGCCCTTCTTCTTGTGACCGCGCATCACCTGGACGCGCGGAAACTCCTCGTTCATGGTCACCGCGAGGTACGGGTAGCTCTTGTCGTCGCGGTACTTGACGTTGAACCGGGGGTCGTACTCCTTGATCCAGGAGTACTCCAGCTGAAGCGCCTCGACCTCCGTGGACACGACGGTCCACTCCACGGACGCGGCGGTGGTGACCATCGACCGGGTGCGGGGGTGCAGGTTCGCCAGGTCCTGGAAGTAGTTGGCCAGGCGCTGGCGCAGGCTTTTGGCCTTTCCGACGTAGATCACCCGGCGGTGCTCGTCGCGGAATCGGTACACCCCCGGGGAGTCCGGGATGTCTCCCGGCCTGGGGCGGTAGCTGGAGGGGTCGGCCATGTCTCACACCCTACTGGCGAGGACCGACACCGCGTCGGGCCTGTGGACAACGCCGGCACCCGTACGGCGCACGGGCCCGGCCGGCGGGCGTGCGCGGGGTGACGGCGGGGTGACGGGAGCGTTGCGGAAGGCCGCTCCGGACGGGGACCACGGGCCCCGCGCGGGGCGCCGCACGGGGGTGGCGTGTGGGCCACCGCACTGTCCGAGGTGTTGTCGGGTCCAAGTCAACACGCTTCAATGCGGGGGAACTCGGGGCGGCGCCCGCACGGCACACGCGCACGGCGTGCCGTATGCCGGCGCGCCCCGGTGCCCCACGGGGTGGCAGCACAACCCCGCGCCTCGGTCTGACCAGCCGAGGTGACACCTCACAGAAAGGCTTCTGTGCATGTGGCATGTCACAGAGCACACGGACGCCGCCGCTCCCCCGGACGTGCCCGAGCTGGACGCGGTCCTGCGGGGCGGCCCCTTCCACGTGGCGCTGCGCGCCGCGATAGCCGCGCGCGGGCTGCCGCTCCAGCGTGTGCAGCACCATCTGACCCGCCACGGGGTCAGGGTGGGCCTGACCAGCCTGAGTTACTGGCAGCAGGGGGCGCGCCGACCGCAGCGCCCCGAGTCGCTGCGGGCCGTACGCGCGCTGGAGGAGATCCTGCGGCTGCCGGAGGAGTCCCTGATCCGTCTGCTCGCCGAGTCCGGTGACCGCTCCGTGCACGGCCGCCCGGCGACCCGCTCCTACCGCTCCCTGCTGGAGACCTCCGGGGTGCTGCGCCGCCTCCAGGCCGAGCTGGGCTGGACCTCCGACGGCGGTCTGCACGTCCTCGGCCACCATGAACGCGTCCGGATCGGCACCCGGCGCGAGCTGGCCGCCCGCGAGTCCGAGCACATCGTGCGCGCCCACCGCGACGGCGTGGACCGCTTCGTCGCCGTCCACCAGGGCGACCCCGGCTGCGACCCGCGCGGCATGGCCGTCCGCGCCCTGGAGAACTGCCGTACCGGACGCGTCCTGTTCGACCGGGACACGGGGGTCCTGGCGGCCGAGCTGCTCTTCGGGACCCGGCTGCGCCGTGGCGACACCTTCCTGTTCCGGTACGGCGTGGCCGACGGCACGGCCGGGGTCTCGCACGAGTACGTGCACCGGTTCGGCGCGCTGGGCGGCCAGTACGCGCTCCAGGTCCGCTTCGACAGCCCCGAGCTGCCGGTGCGCTGCCACCGCTTCAGCCAGGTCTCCCCGGCGGCCCCGCGCGGCGGCCGCGTCGAGCTGCCGGTGACGCATCCGTACCGCAGCGTCCACGTGGTCGAGCCCCGGGTCCGGCCGGGCATGGTGGGGATCGCGTGGGAGTGGGAGGGCGCCGCAGAGGGATCGGCGGAGGCTTAGCCGGACCGGTTCCCGGTCGGTCCCGGGCCGGTCCGAACCTGAGCCGGTCCAAGCCTGAGCCGGTTCGGGGCCTGATCCGGTTCCGGGCCGGTTCCGCAGGGAGCGGCGGTCAGGCCTCGGGGCCCGCGACGATCCTGCCCGCCGAGACCTTCACCGGCAGTTCGTTCAGCGGCTCCGTGGCCGGGGCGGCGAGCACCTTGCCGTTCGCGGCGTCGAACTCGCTGCCGTGGCAGGGGCAGATCAGGGTCGTGCCCTGAAGCTTGTTGATCGCGCAGCCCGCGTGCGTGCAGATCGTGCTGTACGCCTTCAGCGTGCCGTCCGCGCCCCTGCTGACGACCACGTTGTGGTCCCGGTAGAGCCTGGCCCCGCTCTTGGCCACCTCGCTCTCCGCGCCGAGGTCGACGGGCGCGGTCGGGGTCGGCGCCGGAGAGTCGCCCGGCGCCGCGCAGGCGGCCAGGCCGAGCCCGGCGACCGGGGCCACGGCGGCCCCTCGAAGGACGGTACGACGGCTCGCGGACGGCTGGGCCGGCATCAGGCTCTCCACAGGTCAGACGGTGTGCAGCCCGACGATACCCGGGCAGAGCGGACGGGTCGGGGGCGGGGCTCCCCGGCGCACTCCGGGGCTGTCGAGGGCCGTCGGGGGCTGTCGGGGGGCACGACCACGGCGGACCGCGGAATCGGCACCCTCCGCACGAGCACCGCACCGTCACTTCCACTCGCAAGCGCTTGCGCAAGCGTTTACGGGTGGGTGGTGGATGGGATACCTTCCCGCCCGGAGAGCTCTCGGCGCGACAGGCCGGGGTTCGCCACGGGTACGGACCACCGACGGTCCGTCCTCAGCCAGGAGGGCTCACCCGTGCCCCCGGCGGACACCCCGGGGAGGGAACCGCGATGCCCACCATGGCCGACGTCGCCCGGCGCGCCGGAGTCTCCGTGGCGACCGTGTCCCACGTACTCAACGACACGCGCCCGGTCCTGCCCCACACCCGCCAGGCCGTCCTGGACGCGGTGGACGCCCTCGGCTACACCCCGAACACCCTCGCACGCTCCCTGGTGACCTCCCGCACCCGCTCCATCGGGCTCGCGGTGTCCGCGATCAGCAATCCGTACTTCACCGAGATCCTCCAGGGCGTCGAGGCCGCCGCCCTCGCCGAGGGCTACAGCCTCCTCATCGCCGACCCGCACGACGACCCCGAACACGAGCTGAAGGTCGTACAACTCCTGCACGAGCGCCGGGTGGACGGCATGATCGTCGCCCCCTCGGCCCGGCCGGACGAGCTGGTCGGCTACCTCCGACGCCAGGCCGTACCGACGGTGTTCCTGGACCGTGTGATCACGCGGGACGACGAGGGCGACGGAGACGGTGACGGCGAGGGCGAGGGCCGGGCGGCCGAGGGAGCCGGATCCGGCCTGAGCGATCAACTCGCGTCGCAAGCGGGCGGTTTCGATCAGGTCTGCGCCGAGAACAGCGAACCGATGGCCCGGCTGGTCACCCACCTCGCCGGCCTCGGCCACCGTCGCATCGGCCTGATCGCCGGCCTGGCCGGCCTCAGCACCACCAGCGAGCGGATCACCGGCTACCGCCGGGGCCTGGCCGCCGCCGGGCTCCCCTACGACGCGGACCTGGTCGTGTCCGGCAGCTCCGAGTCGGCCGCCGCCGAGCGCGCGACGGCCGACCTGCTCTCCCGACCCGACGCGCCCACGGCCCTCGTCACCGCCAACAACGCGATGACCATCGGCACCCTGCGCGCCTTGCGCGAGCGGGGACTGAGCGTGCCGGGCGACATCGCCCTGTGCTCCTTCGACGACTTCGCCTGGGCCGACCTCTTCTCGCCCCGGCTCACCGCCATCGCCCAGCCCAGCCGCGAGATGGGCGCCCGTGCCGTACGGGTACTGCTCGACCGCCTGGCCGCGCCCGACCGGCCGACCACCACCGTCCGGCTGCCCTGCGCCTTCGTCCACCGCACCTCCTGCGGATGCCCGGAGGAGACGCGCGGCGGGGCCGAGGGCGCCGGCGCGCGCCCGGCCGGGGGGAACGACGCGCACCCCGCCGGGCAGAACACAGAACCATCCGCGCAGTCCGAGAAGGGAACCACCTCGTGATCGTCGTCGCCGGTGAGGCACTGATCGACCTGGTACCGCAGGGCCCCGGCGCCCTGGCCGGCCTCAAGCCCGCGCTCGGCGGCGGCCCGTACAACACGGCCGTGGCCCTCGGCCGCCTGGGCTCCGCCACCGCCTTCGCCTCCCGCGCCTCGCACGACGCCTTCGGGGAGGCCCTGCTCGACGGGCTGCGGCAGGCGGGCGTGGACGTCTCCGGGGTGCAGCGCGGCCCGGAGCCCACCACCCTCGCCGTCGCCACGATCGACTCCGCCGGCTCGGCCGCCTACTCCTTCTACGTGGAGGGCACCGCCGACCGCCTCTTCACCGCCCCGTCCGAACTCCCCGCCGGTACGCGCGCGGTGTCCTTCGGCACCTGCTCGCTCGTCCTGGAGCCGGGCGCGAGCGCCTACACGGAACTGATGCGGACCTCCGCCGCCCAGGGGCTGTTCACCGCGCTCGACCCCAACATCCGTGCGGGGCTGATCCCGGACGCGGACGCCTATCGGGCCCGCTTCCGTGGCTGGCTGCCCTCGGTGACGCTGCTGAAACTGTCCGAGGAGGACGCCGCGTGGCTCGGCGGCAGCCCGGCCAAGTGGCTGGCCGCCGGTCCGTCGGCCGTCGTGCTCACCCGGGGCGGCGACGGCCTCACCGTCTTCACGCGGGACGGCGCGGAGTACTCCGTGCCCGGTGAGAAGGCCGACGTCGTGGACGCCATCGGCGCCGGCGACACGGTGAACGCCGCCCTGCTGCACGGTCTTTCGGCCCAGGACGCGCTGTCCGCGCGGGCACTGGCCGGTCTCGGCGCCGACGGCTGGCACCGGCTGCTGCGCTTCGCCGCGCGCGCCGCCGCGCTCACCTGCTCCCGGGCGGGCGCGGAACCGCCGTACGCGGCGGAGCTGGGCGAGTGGTGATCGGGTCCGGGCCGTGCGGCCCGGGCGTCTGACGGTGGAACGAGCGGTGCCCTCAGGGGAGTTCCCCGAGGGCACCGCTTGACGACGAGTCGTCAGCCCGAGGGCTGTCAGGCCTTGCGGGCCCGCGTCGTCGTCTTCTTCGCGGCCGCCGTCTTCTTCGTCGCCGTGGTCTTCTTGGCCGCGGCGGCCTTCTTGGTGGCGGTGCTGTTGACCTTGGCCGTCGCCGTCTTGGTGGCCGTGGCCTTCTTCGCGGCCGAGGTCTTGGCCGTCTTGCGGGCCGTCGTGGCGCGCGCCTTGACCGGCTCCGCGTCGCTGATCCGGTCGGCGCCCAGGACCTCGCGCAGGAACTTGCCGGTGTGGCTGGCCGGAACCGCCGCGACCTCCTCGGGCGTGCCCTCGGCGACCACGATGCCGCCGCCGGCACCACCCTCCGGACCCATGTCGATGAGCCAGTCGGCGGTCTTGATGACATCGAGGTTGTGCTCGATGACGATGACCGAGTTGCCCTTGTCCACCAGGCCGGAGAGCACCTTCAGCAGCTTGCTGATGTCCTCGAAGTGCAGGCCGGTGGTCGGCTCGTCCAGGACGTAGACCGTGCGGCCGGTGGAGCGCTTCTGGAGCTCGCTGGCGAGCTTGACGCGCTGCGCCTCACCGCCGGACAGGGTGGTGGCGGACTGGCCCAGCCGGACGTAGCCGAGGCCGACGTCCTTCAGGGTCCGCAGATGCCGGGAGATCGCGGGGACGGCCTCGAAGAACTCGGTCGCCTCCTCGATCGGCATGTTCAGCACGTCGGCGATGGACTTGCCCTTGTAGTGGACCTCCAGCGTCTCCCGGTTGTACCGGGCGCCGTGGCAGACCTCGCACGGGACGTACACGTCCGGGAGGAAGTTCATCTCGATCTTGATCGTGCCGTCGCCCGCGCAGTTCTCGCAGCGGCCGCCCTTGACGTTGAAGGAGAAACGCCCGGGCATGTAGCCCCGGACCTTCGCCTCGGTCGTCTCCGCGAAGAGCCTGCGGACGTGGTCGAAGACGCCGGTGTAGGTCGCCGGGTTGGACCGGGGGGTGCGGCCGATGGGCGACTGGTCGACGTGCACGACCTTGTCCACCAGGTCGTCGCCGTCCACGCGCGTGTGCCGTCCGGGGACGTTGCGCGCGCCGTTCAGCTCGCGGGCCAGGTGGGTGTAGAGGATGTCGTTGACCAGCGTGGACTTGCCGGAGCCGGACACGCCCGTGACGGCCGTGAACACGCCCAGCGGGAAGGACACGTCGATGTCCCGCAGGTTGTTCTCACGGGCACCGCGCACGACGAGCTGCCGGCCCGGGTCGATCGGGCGGCGCACGTCCGGGACCGGGATGGCCTTGCGGCCCGAGAGGTACTGCCCGGTCTGCGACTCGGTGTTGGCCAGCAGCTCCTTGAGGTCACCGCTGTGCACGACCTTGCCGCCGTGCTCACCGGCGCCGGGGCCGATGTCCACGATCCAGTCGGCGACCTTGATGGTGTCCTCGTCGTGCTCGACCACGATGAGCGTGTTGCCCATGTCGCGCAGTCGGACCAGGGTCTCGATCAGCCGGTGGTTGTCCCGCTGGTGCAGACCGATGGACGGCTCGTCCAGGACGTAGAGCACGCCGACCAGGCCGGAGCCGATCTGGGTGGCCAGGCGGATGCGCTGGGCCTCGCCGCCGGAGAGGGTGCCGGCCGCGCGGTTGAGGGAGAGGTAGTCCAGGCCGACGTCGACCAGGAACCGCAGCCGCTCGTTGACCTCCTTCAGCACCCGCTCCGCGATCTTCTTGTCGCGGGCGTTCAGCTTCAGCTCGCCCAGGAAGTCCGCGCAGTCGCTGATCGACATGCCGGACACCTCGGCGATCGACTTCCCCATGATCGTGACCGCGAGGACGATCGGCTTCAGGCGCGTGCCCTCACAGGAGGGGCAGGGCACCTCGCGCATGTAGCCCTCGAAGCGCTCGCGGCTGGAGTCGCTCTCGGCCTCGCTGTGCCGCCGCTTGACGAAGGGCACCGCGCCCTCGAAGGGCGTGGTGTAGCGGCGCTCGCGGCCGTACCGGTTGCGGTAGCGCACCTCGATCTGGGTCTTGTGGCCGTACAGCAGGGCCTTCTTCGCCCGCTGCGGCAGCCCGGCGAACGGGATGTCGGTGCGGAAGCCCAGCGCGTCCGCGAGGGCGCCGACCAGACGGCCGAAGTAGTCCTTGGTGTGGCCGTGCGACCAGGGGTGGATCGCGCCCTCGTCGAGGGACTTCTCCTCGTCCGGGACGATCAGCTCCGGGTCGACCTCCATGCGGGTGCCGATGCCGGTGCACTCCGGGCACGCGCCGAAGGGCGAGTTGAAGGAGAAGGAGCGGGGCTCCAGCTCCTCGAAGGAGAGGTCGTCGTACGCGCAGTACAGGTGCTCCGAGTACATGCGCTCGCGCTCGGGGTCGTCCTCGGGGAGGTCGACGAAGTCGAGCACGACCATGCCGCCGGAGAGGCCGAGGGCGGTCTCCACGGAGTCGGTGAGCCGGCGCTTGGCGGAGTCCTTCACCGTGAGGCGGTCGACGACCACCTCGATGGTGTGCTTCTCCTGCTTCTTCAGGGTCGGCGGCTCGGAGAGCTGGATGGTCTCGCCGTCCACCCGCGCGCGGGAGTAGCCCTTGGTCTGGAGCTCGGCGAAGAGGTCCACGAACTCGCCCTTGCGCTCGCGCACCAGCGGGGACAGGACCTGGAAGCGGCTGCCCTCGGGCAGCTCCAGGACCTTGTCCACGATGGCCTGCGGCGACTGGCGCGCGATGGGGCGGCCGCACTCGGGGCAGTGCGGCTTGCCCACGCGCGCGAAGAGCAGGCGGAGGTAGTCGTAGACCTCGGTGATGGTGCCGACCGTGGAGCGGGGGTTGCGGGAGGTCGACTTCTGGTCGATGGAGACGGCCGGGGAGAGGCCCTCGATGAAGTCGACGTCGGGCTTGTCCATCTGGCCGAGGAACTGCCGGGCGTACGAGGAGAGCGACTCCACGTAGCGACGCTGGCCCTCGGCGAAGATCGTGTCGAAGGCCAGGGAGGACTTGCCCGAACCGGACAGGCCCGTGAAGACGATGAGCGCGTCACGCGGCAGGTCGAGCGAGACATTCTTGAGGTTGTGCTCGCGCGCGCCACGGACGATGAGACGGTCGGCCACGCCGGTCCGCACCTTTCTTGAGAGAAGTGACAGGGGCGGGGCCCCCGTGCTCTTCCAGGCTAGGGGGAGCCACTGACAACGCCGGTCGGATTCCCGCTCGCATAACAATCGCGGGGGCTTGAACATGCCCGGTGTCACTCACGACGATATAGCACGTGCTTTCGATTACCGGGCCAGGTTCGCCACCTTCACCCGAAGGAGTGGCGGGGCTAGGGTGCGGCACATGATCGACGATGCTCATGACCTGGCATGTGTGCGTGCGGCGACGGAACGGCTCCTGAGCGCTGCCGCCGGACTGGACAACGCGTCACTGGCCGAGCCGTCACGGCTTCCGGGCTGGAGCCGGGGACACGTCCTCGCGCATCTCGCCCGCAACGCCGACGCTCTCGTGAACGTCCTCGAAGGCCGGCCCATGTACGCCGACGCCGCGACCCGCGACGCCGACATCGAGCGCGACGCCCCGCGCCCGCCCGCCGTCCAGCTCGACGACGTGCGGGAGAGCGCGGAACGGTTCCGGCGCACGGCGGAGGCACCGGCGGACCGGAGCCGCACCGTGGAGCTGCGCAACGGCGTCACCGACACCGCGGCCCGCGTGCCGTTCCGGCGATGGGCCGAGGTCGAGCTGCACCACGTGGACCTCGGGACCGGCTACGAGCTGGAGGACCTCCCGGCGGAGTTCACCGAGCGGGAGACCGACTTCCTCACGGAGCGGTTCGCGAAGCACCCGGACGTCCCCGCGACGGTGCTGGTCTCCGAGGCGGGACACACGTGGATGACCGGCGGCGGTGCCGCGGGCGGTCCGGTCACCGTCGAGGGACCCGCCGCCGAACTGCTCGGCTGGCTCGCCGGGCGCCGCGACGGCTCGGCACTTACGGTACGAGGCGGCGCCCTGCCCGGCCTGCCCCCGCTCTGAGTACCGGGCTCCCGTTCATCGGCGGCCCGCCGAACGCTCCCCCGCTATAGGCTGATCACCATGACGTACAGCGGCGAGGTCAAGGTCGGCGGACCGGCCGACGTGCACGAGCTCAAAGACCTGATGATCACCAAAATCGCGGTCGGCCCGATGAACAACAACGCCTATCTGCTGCGCTGCCGGGCCACCGACGAGCAACTGCTGATCGACGCGGCCGCCGACGCGCCCTCGCTCCTCGGCATGATCGGCGAGGACGGCATCGCGTCCGTCGTCACCACGCACCGGCACGGCGACCACTGGCAGGCGCTCGCCGACGTCGTCGCGGCCACGGGTGCGCGCACCCATGCCGGCCGTGAGGACGCCCCCGGCATCCCGGTCACCACGGACGTGCTCGTGGACGACGGCGACGTCATCCGCGTGGGACAGGTGGACCTCACCGCCCGCCACCTCGTCGGCCACACCCCGGGCTCCATCGCCCTGGTCTACGACGACCCGCACGGCCACCCGCACGTCTTCACCGGCGACTGCCTCTTCCCGGGCGGCGTCGGCAACACGCACAAGGACCCCGAGGCGTTCGCGAGCCTCATCCACGACGTGGAGACGAAGATCTTCGACGTGCTGCCCGACGAGACCTGGGTCTACCCCGGCCACGGCGACGACACCACCCTGGGCGCCGAGCGCCCGCACCTGCCGGAGTGGCACGCGCGCGGCTGGTGAGCCGGAGGGCGGGCGCACTCGCTCAGGCGTCGGCCCGCGCCGCCCCGGCCAGCGTGGCCACCCGCTCGACCCCGAAGACGTACCCCTGCACTCCGCAGCCCGCGATCACGCCGTCGGCGCGGAGCGAGACGTACGAGTGATGCCGGAACGACTCGCGCTGGTGGATGTTGGAGATGTGCACCTCGACGACGGGCATCCCGTCGCAGGTGTTGAGCGCGTCCAGGATCGCGACCGAGGTGTGGGAGTAGGCGCCGGGGTTGATGACGATCCCGGCGTGACCGAGCCGCGCCTCGTGGATCCAGTCCACCAGTTCGCCCTCGTGGTTGGACTGCCGGAAGTCCACCGTGCCGCCGTACCCGGCCGCCGCCGCGACGCACATCGCCTCCACGTCGGCGAGCGTGTCCTTGCCGTAGATCTCGGGCTGCCGCTGGCCGAGGAGGTTCAGATTGGGCCCGTTGAGGATCATGATCGGGGCGCTGGCCAGGGTGCGGGGCACGGTTCCTCCGGTCCGTCAGGGATGCGGTACGTCCACGACCGCTCGTCGGACCCGGTCTATCACGGCGGCACCAGACGAGTGCCGGGCGGCTACGGGTTGATCGCCAGCTCCAGGTAGGCCGCGAACACGACCAGGTGGACACCGCCCTGGAGCGGGGTCGCGCGGCCCGGTACGACCGTCAGGGTGCCCACGATCACGGTCAGCGCGAGCAGCAGCATGTGTGTGGAGCCGAGGCCCAGCACGAGCGGTCCGGTCAGCCAGAAGGAGGCGAGGGCCACGGCGGGGATGGTCAGGCCGATGCTGGCCATGGCGGAGCCGAGCGCCAGGTTGAGGCTGGTCTGGACACGGTCGCGGCGAGCGGCGCGCAGGGCGGCGATCGTCTCGGGCAGCAGCACGAGCAGGGCGATGATCACGCCGACGACCGCATGGTGCAGGCCCGCGCGCTCCACCGCTGACTCGATGGTGGGTGACACTCCTTTCGCCAGGCCGACCACCCCCA
The DNA here is from genome assembly GCF_040703155.1 of Streptomyces sp. NPDC005435. NCBI lineage: Bacteria > Bacillati > Actinomycetota > Actinomycetes > Kitasatosporales > Streptomycetaceae > Streptomyces > Streptomyces sp. NPDC005435. The sequence continues at coordinate 41,587 of NZ_JBEXEQ010000013.1, read as the reverse complement.
CCAGCGCGAGGCCGAGCAGCCCGAGGCTGATCCAGGCGCGGCGGGCGGTCGGGGGCTCCGCGTGCCGGTCGCCGACGATGGTCTCGCCCGCCCGGGTGACCGGCAGGAAGTAGTCGCGGTGCCGCACGGTCTGGGTGGCCACGAACAGGCCGTAGAGGACGAGCGAGGACAGCGCGGCGAACGACAGCTGGACGCTGGAGAACTCCGGGCCGGGCTTGCTGGTGGTGAACGTCGGCAGGACAAGGCTGAGCGTGGCCAGGGTCGCCACCGTCGCGAGGGCCGCTCCGGTGCCCTCGGGGTTGAACACCGCCGTGCCGTGGTGCAGCGAGGCGATCAGGAGACAGAGCCCGAGGATGCCGTTGCAGGTGATCATCACGGCGGCGAACACGGTGTCCCGTGCCAGGGTGGCGCCCTTCGCTCCCCCGTCGATCATCAGGGTGACGATCAGGGCCACCTCGATGATCGTCACGGCGACGGCCAGTACCAGGGAGCCGAAGGGTTCGCCGACCCGGTGGGCGACGACCTCCGCGTGGTGCACGGCCGCGAGAACGGACCCGGCGAGCACCAGGGCGATCAGCGCGACGAACCCGGTGGGCAGCTCGCGCCCCCAGGTGAGGGCCAGCAGGACGACCGCGAGCACCGGCACGAGGAGCGTCCACCGTGCGGCGAGCGACCTGAGCCGAGTGATCATGCAGCGATGGTGGCAGAGGCGTACACACTTCGCATTCCGTCTCTGCCACGCAGCGCTCCGGAGGCCGCTCCGGACGTCAGGCGTCCACGTCGGCCTTCGCCTGGTCCTTGCCGCCCTTGCCCTCGGCCGCTTCCAGGGCCGCCTGCTTCCGGGTCGCCAGCAGGCTGGTGACCGTGGTGACGATCAGGACGCCGCAGATCACGCCCAGGGAGACCGGGATGCTGATCTCGGGGACATGGACCCCGGACTCGTGCAGCGCGTGCAGCACCAGCTTGACGCCGATGAAGCCCAGGATGATCGACAGGCCGTAGGACAGGTGCACCAGCTTGCTCAGCAGGCCGCCTATGAGGAAGTACAGCTGCCGCAGGCCCATCAGGGCGAACGCGTTGGCGGTGAAGACGATGTACGGGTCCTGGGTGAGGCCGAAGATCGCGGGAATCGAGTCCAGCGCGAAGAGCACGTCGGTGGTGCCGATGGCCAGCATCACGACCAGCATCGGGGTCATGACCCGCTTGCCGTTCTGCTGGATCCACAGCTTGGTGCCGTGGTACCGGTCGGCCACGCCGAACCTGCGCTCGGCCGCCTTCAGGAGCTTGTTCTCCTCGTACTCCTCGTCGTGCTGGTCGGACCGGGCGTCCTGGACGAGCTTCCAGGCGGTCCAGATCAGGAAGGCGCCGAAGATGAAGAACACCCAGGAGAAGCTGGCGATGATCGCGGCTCCGGCGGCGATGAAGACCGCCCGCAGGACCAGGGCTATGAGCACGCCGACGAGCAGCACGCGCTGCTGGTACCGCGCGGGGACGGCGAACTTCGCCATGATCAGGACGAAGACGAAGAGGTTGTCGACGCTCAGCGACTTCTCGGTGATGAAGCCGGCGAAGAACTCTCCGGCCGGACGTCCGCCGCCGAAGACGAACAGACCGAGGCCGAAGAGTCCGGCCAGGGCGATCCAGACGGCCGTCCAGATGCCCGCTTCCTTGATGGAGACCTCGTGCGGCTTGCGGCCGATGAAGAAATCGACGGCGATCAGCGCGGCGAGGCCCGCGACGGTGAGGACCCAAAGGGCCAACGAGACTTCCACTGCACCTCCGGCATGGGATAACGGCAAACACATCAGCTTGTCGCTGCTGCCGGAGGTCTCTTCCACCCGGAATCCGGGCCGGCGCCCCGGGACCGCACAGGGTCCGTACTGACGGGCGCGCCGCGATGAGGAGTACTCCCCTCCGTACGGAAGACAGTACCCCAATACCCAAGGAACAGTAAAGAGAAAAGTAAAGTAAAGACCAAACTCGCAGGTCAGAGCCTCTTTACTGTTGCTTGATCATCCTTCTTCCTACAGATGCGGCAGGATCGCCGGCATCAGGTCCTGGAAGGTGCGGCCACGCGCCGGCTCGCCGAGCGCGGTCAGCTTCCAGCCCTGGCCCGCGCGGTGGACCTTGGCCATGATCTGGGCGGTGTACTCGCCGCCGCCCGCCAGGGTGTAGCGGGCCAGCTCCTGGCCGTTGGTCTCGTCGACCAGGCGGCAGAACGCGTTCTCCACTTCCTGGAAGGTCTGGCCCGAGAACGAGTTCACCGTGAACACGATCTGGTCGACGTGGGCCGGGACGCGCTGGAGGTCCACAAGGACGGACTCGTCGTCCCCGCCGTGGCCGACGCCGCCGACCAGGTTGTCCCCGGTGTGCCGGACGGAGCCGTCGTCGCTCACCAGGTGGCGGAAGAAGACGACGTCGACCGGCTGCTTCTCGGCGAAGAGGACCGCCGAGGCGTCCAGGTCGATCTCGCGGGTGCGCGAGCCGAACAGGCCGCGCCGCTTCGCCGCCTGCCAGCCGAGCCCCATGCGGACCGCGGTCAGGCTGCCCCCGTCCTGCTTCTCCAGACTGATGGCCTGGCCCTTGGACAAGTTGACGGTCACGGCTGATTCCCCTCTCGGTGCTTCCCCTGTTGCCGCGTGTCACGCGGTTGTCAGGAACCCTACGCAGGGCCGCCGAGCATGCCGAACCCCGCCCCGTGCTTTGTGTCGGTGTTGCAACACACCGCGTGCGGGCGGGGTCCGACGGGGCCAGAGGGTCAGGCGAGGCCCGCCTCCCGCATCTGGCGCAGCTCCTTCTTCATCTCGGAGACCTCGTCGCGCAGCCGGGCGGCGATCTCGAACTTCAGCTCCGCGGCCGCGGCGCGCATCCGCTCGGTCATCTCCTCGATCTGCTCGGCGAGTTCGGCCGCCGGACGGTCGGTCGGCGCGGCGGCCTTGCCCCGCGCGGACTTCGTGGCCTTCGAGGTCTTGGCGTCGGCGGCCACCTTGGCGTTCTTCGCCGCCTTGTCGCCGAGCGACGGCACGGGCGCCTTGGCCCCCTTGCCGTCCTTCTGCTTGCGGTAGCCCGAGCCGAGCAGCTGCTCGGTGTCCACCTCTTCGCGGGCGATCCGGGCGACGATGTCGTTGATCTTCTTGCGCAGCGGCTGCGGGTCGATGCCGTTGGCCTTGTTGTAGGCGACCTGCTTCTCGCGGCGCCGGTTGGTCTCGTCGATGGCCTTCGCCATCGCCGGGGTGATCTTGTCGGCGTACATGTGGACCTGGCCGGAGACGTTGCGCGCCGCGCGGCCGATGGTCTGGATCAGCGAGGTTCCCGAGCGCAGGAAGCCCTCCTTGTCGGCGTCGAGGATGGCCACGAGGGACACCTCGGGCAGGTCCAGGCCCTCGCGCAGGAGGTTGATGCCGATCAGGACGTCGAACTCGCCGGCGCGCAGCTCGCGCAGCAGCTCCACGCGGCGCAGGGTGTCCACGTCGCTGTGCAGGTAGCGCACCTGGATGCCGAGCTCCAGGAAGTAGTCGGTGAGGTCCTCGGCCATCTTCTTGGTGAGGGTGGTGACCAGGACGCGTTCGTCCTTCTCCGTGCGCTCGCGGATCTCGTGCACCAGGTCGTCGATCTGGCCCTCGGTGGGCTTGACCACGACCTCGGGGTCCACCAGTCCGGTCGGGCGGATGATCTGCTCCACGACGCCGTCGCCGCGCGAGAGCTCGTAGGCGCCCGGGGTCGCGGACAGGTAGACGGTCTGCCCGACGCGCTTCTGGAACTCCTCCCACTTCAGCGGGCGGTTGTCCAGCGCGGAGGGCAGCCGGAAGCCGTGGTCGACCAGGGTGCGCTTGCGGGAGGCGTCGCCCTCGTACATGGCGCCGATCTGCGGGACCGTGACGTGGGACTCGTCGATGACGAGGAGGAAGTCGTCCGGGAAGTAGTCCAGCAGGGTGTTGGGCGCGGAGCCGGGGAGCCGGCCGTCGAAGTGCATCGAGTAGTTCTCCACGCCGGAGCAGCTGCCGATCTGGCGGAGCATCTCGATGTCGTAGGTGGTGCGCATCCGCAGCCGCTGGGCCTCCAGGAGCTTGCCCTGCTTCTCCAGCTCCGACAGGCGCTCGACGAGCTCCTTCTCGATGTCGTTGACCGCCCGCTCCAGGCGCTCCGGGCCGGCGATGTAGTGCGAGGCCGGGAAGACGTAGAGCTGCTGGTCGTCGGTGATGATCTCGCCGGTGACGGGGTGGAGCGTGGACAGCGCCTCGATCTCGTCGCCGAACATCTCGATGCGGACGGCCAGCTCCTCGTACACCGGGAAGATCTCGATGGTGTCGCCGCGCACGCGGAAGGTGCCGCGGGTGAAGGCCATGTCGTTGCGCGTGTACTGGATGTCGACGAAGCGGCGCAGCAGCTCGTCCCGGTCGATCTCGTCGCCCACGCGCAGCGGGACCATGCGGTCCACGTACTCCTGGGGGGTGCCCAGGCCGTAGATGCAGGACACGGAGGCGACCACGACCACGTCACGGCGGGTGAGCAGGGAGTTGGTCGCCGAGTGGCGCAGGCGCTCGACCTCCTCGTTGATCGAGGAGTCCTTCTCGATGTAGGTGTCCGACTGCGGGACGTACGCCTCGGGCTGGTAGTAGTCGTAGTACGAGACGAAGTATTCGACCGCGTTGTTCGGCAGGAGCTCGCGGAACTCGTTGGCCAGCTGGGCGGCCAGCGTCTTGTTCGGCGCCATCACCAGGGTGGGGCGCTGGAGCTTCTCGATCATCCACGCCGTGGTGGCGGACTTGCCGGTGCCGGTCGCGCCGAGCAGGACGACGTCCTTCTCCCCGGCCTCGATGCGCTTGGCCAGGTCGGCGATGGCCGCCGGCTGGTCGCCGCTGGGCTGGAAGGGACTGACGACCTCGAAGGGCGCCACCGTGCGTTCGATCTGGGAAACGGGCCGCATGTCATCCACCGTACGACCCCCCACTGACAACGGGCCGGGTCAGTGGCCGTGCGGGGCCCGGGAGCCCTGTGCCCCGGCGTGGCCGACGGGCTGGCGGCCGGGCCGGTACGAAGGACGAAGGTGCTGATGGGAGGTGATGGTGGCGGCCGGGACACCGGGTTTGGACTCGGCGGCAGGGCGGGCCGGGGCGCCCTTGACCATGAGCGGGTCGAACACGACGACGACGCCGGCGAGGAGCAGCAGGGCGAGCGGTCCGAGGAGGATCGGTATGACCGCCTCCGCGGGCGCGCCGGAGGGCGCGGTGTGCGCGGTGTGGTGCAGGTGGACGCCGAGGGCGGCCATGCCGGTGTAGTGCATGCCGGTGACGGCGAGGCCCAGGACGAGACCGGCGCCGGCGGTGCCCGCGAAGCCCCGGACGCGTCCGGCGGACCACAGGGCGGTGGTCGCGGCCGCGACGGCGATGACGACCGAGGCGGCCACGGTGAGCGTGTTGTAGGTGAAGTGCCCGCCGAAGCGGACCGCCGCCATGCCGAGGTAGTGCATTGAGGCGACACCCAGACCGGTGATCGTGCCGCCGGTGACGAGCGAGGTGCGGTCGGTGCCCCGGTAACCGACGATGAAGATCCCGATGCCGACCATGACGATGGCGAGTCCGAGGCTCGCGTAGGTCATCGGGCCGTCGAAGCGGAGCGGCGTCCCGCCGATGGAGAAGCCCATCATGGCGATGAAGTGCATGGTCCAGATGCCGGAGCCGATCGCGACCGAGCCGAGCGCCAGCCACGCGGGCCGCCACACGCGTGTGACCAGCAGGGACCGTGCCACACAGCGCAGTCCGAGGGCGCCGCCGAGGCACGCCATCAGATAGCCCGCAAGAGGGGTGGCCACCCCGTAGTCGAAGCCGTCGACCGTGCCCTGCATCCGCGGCTGCCCTTCCGCCCAAACGTGTAACCGGAATCCCCGGAACACTCCCCTGGCCCAGGACCGCGGCAGGCGGTCGGGGTTGACGCAGAGAGTATGACCGCCACCGGAATGGTCGAATGATTATCCGGCAAAGAATCACGGCCTCCTCCCACATGTGCGCCAGAGGTGTGCGCGCTTGGACCACACCGTTCATCCCGTGGGCGTCCCGCGCCCGCGTGCCGTTGACGCTCTGCTGTCACTCTGGTGCTGTCGGTGTTCGCTGGACGTGAGGAGTATCCATGCACGCGCACGCAGTCGCCGCCGTGGCCACCGCGGCCCTGGGAACGGCTGTCCTGCTGGCCCCCGCCTCCGACGCGCGGCCGGCCCGGGCCGTGACCCAGCCCACGGTGATCGCCCACCGGGGCGCCTCCGCGTACGCTCCCGAGAACACCCTGGCCTCCATCGACAAGGCCGCGAAGCTCGGCTTCACCTGGGTCGAGAACGACGTGCAGCGCACCAAGGACGGCCGCCTTGTCGTCATCCACGACGACAGCCTGGCGCGCACCACCGACGTCGAGAAGGTCTTCCCGCGCCGCGCGCCCTGGAAGGTGAAGGACTTCACCGCCGCCGAGATCGCCCGCCTGGACGCGGGCAGCTGGTACTCCCCCAAGTACGCGGGCACACGCGTGCCGACGCTTGAGCAGTACATGCGCCGCGTCGAGCACAACCACGAGAAGCTGCTCCTGGAGGTCAAGAACCCCGAGCTGTACCCCGGCATCGAGCAGCAGATCCTGAAGACCCTGGGCAACGAGGGGTGGCTGGACCGCGCCCATCTCAAGCGGCTGATCGTGCAGAGTTTCAGCGCGCCCAGCGTGCGCAAGGTGCACCAGCTCAAGCCCGCCGTCACCACCGCGCTGCTGGGCCGCCCCGCGGTGACCAGGCTGACCGCGTACGCCCGCTACGTGGACCTGATCAACCCCTCCCACGACACCATCTCCACCAGCTACGTCTCCACCGTGCACGCCTTCACCGGAGCGCACGGCAAGCCGCTGCGGGTCTTCGCGTGGACGGTCAACGACGCGGCGACGGCCCGCAAGGTCAGGGGCTACGGCGTCAACGGCGTCATCACCAACAAGCCCGACGTGGTGCGGGCGGCGCTGGGCGCGGACTGAGCCGCGAGGGGCGTTGTCAGTGCCGGGTCGTACGGTGGGCGCATGGACAGCCATGGGCAGGACGAGCAGCGGGTCGTGTGGACCGTCGTGGACACCGGCATCGGCCCGCTGATGCTGGCGGCGACCCGCGAGGGACTGGTCAACGTCGTCTTCCACGCCACGGACGCCACGTGCGAGCGCGTCCGTGAGCGCCTGACGGCCCGGCTGGGCGCCGAGCCCGTCGAGGCCCCGGACGCCCCGCTGCTGGTGGAGGCGATACGTCAGGTCGAGGCGTATCTCGCGGGTGGGCGCCGCGACTTCGACCTGCCCCTGGACTGGTCGCTGATCTCCGGCTTCAACCGGGAGGTACTGCGCGAGCTGGCCTCCGGTGTCCCCTACGGCACGGTGGTGGGCTACGGCGACCTCGCCGGCCGGGTCGGCCAGCCGGGCGGCGCGCAGGCGGTGGGCGCGGCGATGGGCGCCAACCCGCTGCCCGTGGTCGTGCCGTGCCACCGGGTCGTGGAGAGCGACGGCGGGATCGGCGGTTTCGGGGGCGGTCTGGAGACCAAGCGTCAGCTGCTCGCGCTGGAGGGCGTGCTGCCGGAACCCCTGTTCTGACGGTCCTGCCCGCACGGTTCCGGCCGGCCGTGCGCCCGGCCCTGTTTAGCCCGGCACCCCGCCCGCCAGAAAGGAAGTGGGGACCGACTGACAGGAGGCGGGCACATGGTGCTGGTGATGTCGGAGGAAGTCCGGGAGGCGATGTCCGCCGGACGGCCGGTGGTGGCCCTGGAATCGACGATCATCGCGCACGGGCTGCCCCGCCCGGACAATCTGCGGGTCGGCCTGGAGCTGGAGGACGCGGTACGGCAGGAGGGCGCCGTACCCGCGACCGTCGCCGTGCTGGACGGCCGGCCGCGCATCGGCCTCACCAAGGACGAGTTGGAGCGGGTCGCGGGCGAGGACGGGATCAGGAAGCTGAGCCACCGCGATCTGCCCCTGGCGATCGCCACCGGGGCGAGCGGCGCGACCACGGTGTCGGCGACGGCCCGGCTCGCGGCGCTGGCGGGCATCCGGGTGTTCGCCACCGGAGGTCTCGGCGGGGTGCACCGGCAGTGGACGCTCACCCAGGACGAGTCGGCGGACCTGGGCCTGCTGGCCCGGACCCGGATCACCGTGGTGTGCGCGGGGGTGAAGTCGGTCCTGGACGTGCCGGCGACCCTGGAGCGCCTGGAGACGCTGGGCGTGGCCGTCGCCGGTTACCGCACCGACCGGTTCCCCGGCTTCTACCTGTCGGACTCCGGCCATCCGGTGGACTGGACACTCGACAGCCCCGGGCAGGTGGCCGAGGTGATGCGGGCACAGGACGCGCTCGGCGCGCGGGAGTCGGCGCTGATCGTCGCCAACCCGGTCCCGCCGGAGCGGCAGCTCGATCCCGGCCTGCACGCGCGCGTGCTCGCCGAGGCGCTGGACGCCTGCGAGCGGGAAGGTGTCACCGGCCAGGCGGTCACGCCGTTCCTGCTCGGCTACCTCGTCCGGCACACGGCCGGGGCGTCGCTGCGGGCCAATCTGGCGGCGGTGCGCGGCAATGTGCGGCTGGCGGCGCGGATCGCCGTGGCGTGGGCCGGGAAGTGACCGGCCCGGCGGGCGGTCTGCTGGTCGTCGGTGATGTGATCACCGATGTCGTGGCCCGGCATCCGGGGCCGCTCGCCACCGGCACCGACACCGCCGCCGTGATCCGCACCCTGCCGGGTGGCGCGGGCGCCAACGTGGCCTGCTGGGCCGCCCACACGGGCTGTGCCGACGTACGGCTGCTGGCGCGGGTCGGCGCGGACACGGCGCGGTGGCACGAGCGGGAACTGCGCGCGGCCGGGGTGCGGCCCCGCCTCGTGGTCGATCCGGCGGCGCCGACCGGCACCGTGATCTGTCTGGTGGACGCCGGGGCGGCGGCCGAGCGCACCTTCCTCACGTGCAGTGGCGCCTCGCTGCGGCTCGAACCGGCCGACTGGTCCGACGCGTTGCTCGACGGCGTGGGCCGACTGCATCTGTCGGGTTATCTGCTGTTCGCGGAGTCGAGCCGGGCGCTGGCGCGGGTGGCGCTCGCCGCGGCACGCGCGCGTGGGGTGCCGGTCAGTCTCGACCCTGCCTCGGTGGGCTTCCTCGCGGAACTCGGCGTGGACCGGTTCCTCGCGTTCGCACGCGGGCTCGATGTGCTGCTGCCCAGCCGGGACGAGGCGTGTCTGCTGGCCGGCCGGTCCGACTGGGCGGACGCGGCGGCCGAGTTGAGCGCGCTGGTCCCGGTCGTGGTGGCCAAGTCGGGGGCGGACGGGGCGCTGGTGGCCCGCTCCGGTGCGGTTCGGGCGCGGATCCCGGCCGCAACGGCGGTTCCCCGGGACACCACGGGCGCGGGGGACGCGTTCACGGGCGCGTTCCTCGCCGCCCTGGTCGCGGGCGCGTCCGTCGAGGAGGCGGCGCAGCGGGGGTGTCTGGCCGGGGCGCGGGCGGTGGAGCGGACCGGGGGACGGCCGCCGCACCCAGGCGTGGGGGACGTGCCCCCGGATACGGCCACGTCCCGGCCGTCCGAGGCACCCCGGCCGGACCCCGCCGCGCCCGCACCCGGCCCGTGAGCACGTCAGGCCTTGCGGCCCCACGCCGAGATCATCGGGGCCGTGGCGAGGTCCATGCCGCCCGCCTCCACATGGGCCAGGTGCCGGTCGATCTCCTCGTCGGTGGCGATCCCCGCCGCGACGAGCCGGCCCCGGATCTGCCGGACCGTGGCGGACTCCAGGGCGGTGCAGGCGGGTGAGGTGACGGGGAAGTAGGCGTCGGCCTCGACCTCGCGCAGTCCCGCGTCGCGGAGCAGGCGCGGGAGCTTGCGGCCGTAGGAGAGGTCGGCGCCGCGCTCGGCGAGCAGGGTGCGGAAGCCCTGGCGCAGCCGGTTCGCCAGTTCCTGCTCGGGGCCGTACTCGTCGGGGCAGAGCAGGGGCTGCAGGGCGGGGTCGGCGTCCTCGACGAGCAGGTGGCCGCCCGGCTTGAGCGCGTCGATCATCGAGCGCAAGGCCCGTTCCCGGTCGGGGACGTGGACGAGGACCAGCCGGGCGTGCACCAGGTCGAAGTCCTCTCCCGGCGGCTCCTCGGCGCCCACGTCGTGGACCAGGACCCGGACGGGGGGCCGGGCCGCGGCGGTGAGCCGGGTGGTGTCGATGTCGGTGGCGACGACCTCGCCGGCGGGACCGACCTTGCGGGCCAGCCAGGACACGACGGAGGTGCCTCCCGCCCCGGCCTCCCAGCAGCGCTGCCCGGGGCCGGTCCCGAGGCGTTCGAGGTGGCGGAAGGTCGTGGGATCGAAGAGGGAGGCGAAGGCGTCGAAGCGTTCCTGAGCCTCCGTCTGCCGGTTGTCCAGAAGGTATCCGTCGGGTCGCGTCATGTCGTGATCATTCCAGCAGACACCTGCTCCACGTCCTTCGGCGTCCCGTTGTCCACAGGCGGGAACAAAGCGGAACTACCCATTCCCACAGGCTTTTCCGCGCTTGCGGCAGGACTGGCACACTGGCCGGGCAAGGCGCGAAAAGCGTCACGTGAGGAGATCCAGGGCAAGGAGATCCAGATGACCATGGCGGGCAATCTGCGGAGGGTCACGGGGCTGAGCGGGGTCGACGGCCTGCGCAAGGTGGCGCGGCTGGCCAGACGGCGCCCCCGGGTCGACCTGAGCCACCCGGCCAGGTCACCCCTGGGTTCCTCGGTCGTCAACTGCGTCACGTACCGGGACGGTGTCCGGGTCTCCGGCGCCCCCGATCTGGTGGACGCGGTGCGGACGGTCCGCAAGAGCGGGGAGGGCTTCGTCTGGCTGGGGCTGCACGAACCGACGGCCCAGGAGTTCGCCGGCATCGCCGAGCTGTTCGACCTGCATCCGCTGGCGGTGGAGGACGCGGTGGAGGCCCACCAGCGCCCGAAACTGGAGCGGTACGGAGAGACGCTGTTCGCGGTCTTCAAAACGGTCTGTTACGTGGAGCACGAGCAGCTGACGGCCACCAGCGAGGTCGTGGACACCGGCGAGATCATGGTGTTCCTCGGCGAGGACTTCGTCGTCACCGTGCGACACGGGAGCCACGGCTCGCTGGGTCCCTTGCGGGAGGAGTTGGAGGCGCGTCCGGATCAGCTCGCGAAGGGTCCGGCGGCGGTGCTGTACGCCATCGCCGACCACGTGGTGGACGAGTACCTGAACGTCACGGACGCGGTGCAGGCGGACATCGACCTGGTCGAGACGGACGTGTTCGCGGAGAACGGCGCGCGGACCGACCCCGGCCGTATCTACCAGCTGAAGCGTGAACTCCTGGAGCTGAAGCGGGCGGTGGTGCCGCTCGGGCGGCCGCTGGAGGACCTGGCGACCCGGCCGATACGCGTGGTGGACCCCGAGATCCAGGCGTACTTCCGGGACGTGCTGGACCACTTGATACGGGCCAGGGACCAGATCGCCGCGTTCGACGAACTGCTCAACTCGATCCTCCAGGCGCATCTGGCGCAGGTGACGGTCGCGCAGAACGAGGACATGCGGAAGATCACGGCCTGGGCGGCGGTGATCGCCGTGCCGACGATGGTGTGCGGTGTGTACGGCATGAACTTCGAGCACATGCCGGAGCTGCACTGGCGGTTCGGCTATCCGATCGTCATGTCGTTGACCGCGTTGTTCTGTGCGGTGGTCTACCGGGGCTTCCGGCGCAACGGCTGGCTCTGACACCCGCCGGGGCTCCCGGCCGGTCAGCCGTTCCAGGCGGGGTGCCGCGGATCGTCGGCGCGCACCAGGACGTCGGCGGTGCCGGCGGGGTCGGTCTCCGTCTCGTAGCGGGCGAAGGCGGGGAGCGTCCAGTGTTCGGCCTCCGGGGTGCGGCGGCGCAGGGCGCCCGGAGAGAGCAGGAGGTGGACGGTCAGGTCGAAGGGGAACCAGTGACGCAGAAGGAGGGGTCCATGAGCCAACAGCACCGCACCGGGCGGTAGTCGGACGTACGGACTGCGGGTGGCACGGTCGGTGTCGGCGTCCCACAGGTCCGGCAGCACCCGTCCGTCACCACCGGGGTCCAACGGCCCGAAGACCTCGCGCCACAGCGCGCCCGTGTCGAACCAGCCGCTGTAGTACGACTCCTCCTCGCGGCGTCCGTGTTCGAGACGCAGCGAGGCCGGGCGCAGGAAGCCCTCGGTACCGACGCCGAGCGAAGCGCGTCCACGGACCCGCAGCGCCTCCGCGACCCGTTCCGCGAGGTCTCCCGGCCGCGCGGCCGGCGCCCCGTCGAAGCCCACCCGCGTCCAGGCACTCCCGTCGGCGGGCTCCAGCCCGGAGATCCGGTCGGCGAGCCGCTCGGCCAGCCGGTCCCAGGTGATCGCTTCAAGTCGCACGGGCCCATGATGCCGGGTCCTGCCGGACGGGTGACGGGTGGGACACGACCGGTGTCGGGTCCTGCCGGACGGGTCCGGGCCGGTGCCGGGCAGGGTGGCCGGATTGCGGTGGTCCGGGACGGGACGCGGGCGCTGCCACGGGGAATGAACCGCGTATGGCACGCCCCGCCACTCCCCCGCCCTCAGGTTCGCCCGAGGGAGTCGCCTCCGGTCCTCCCGGCGGCCCCGGCTCCGAGGCCGGGCCCGGCACTCCGGCCGGCCCCCCGTCCCCGGACGGCCTCGCGGCCCTGGACAACCTCACGACCCCGCACAGCCTCCCGGCCCCGGACCCCCTCGCTTCTCCGGGCGGCCTCGCCGGCCCAGGTGGGCTCGTCGTCGTGCAGTCGTTGCGGCGTAAGCGGTGTGCGGGGTGCCGGGGTGGGCCGTTGTCGCTGGTCGTGGTGGAGGAGGGGGTGCCGCGTTGTCTGGACTGCGTGGACCTGGGGCACCTGGTGTTCCTGCCGCGGGGTGATGCCGCGCTGACCCGGCGGTCGCGGGAGGAGAGCGCGCTATGGGCGGTGGTGGTGCGGTTCAACCGGCGCAGGAGCCGGTACGAGCGGCAGGGGGTGCTGGTGGAGGAGGCCGCGCTGGCCCGTGCCGAGGCACGCTGTCTGGCCGACGCCGAGGCCCGGCGGCGGCGGAGGGCGCGGGACGCGGGACGCAGGGCGGTGGAGGACGAGCGGTTCGTGGCGGACTTCGCGGCGGAGGTGCGGCGGCTGTTCCCGGGGTGTCCGGCCGAGCGGGCCCGGGCCATCGCGGCCCACGCGGGAGCGCGGGGCAGCGGGCGGGTCGGGCGGAGCGCGTCCGGGCGGGCGCTGTCCGAGGAGGCGGTGACCTCGGCCGTCGTGGCCTCGGTGCGGCACCTGGACACGCCCTACGACCGGTTGATCATGAGCGATGTGCCAAGGAGGGAGGCGCGGGAGCGGATCGCGGAGACCGTGCGGGAGGTGGTGCGGGGGTGGGGCGGACGGCCGCTGCGGCTTCCGGCCGCCGGGCACCGTACGAGGCAGGCCGGGACGACGAGTGGGAGGAGAGAGGAGAGGTGACCGGATGAACCCCTGCCGGAGTGCCGTGCGGCCCGGTGAAAGGCGAGGTCCGCCGCTCTGCGCGGGCGTCGGGCGGGACGTATCGTGGCCGGAAGAGCCCCGGGAGAGCGCTCCGGGGCGATGTCGCACCCGCGCCGGGCGGCCGCCGGATGACCCCGGCTTGACGACGCACGGCCCGTCGTACCCCAGGTACCCCCAGCCCCCCGGTATCCGTATACGAGGAATACGCCGATGGCCGATCCCAAGGGGTTCATGACCACCCAGCGCGAGGAATGGCCGCGGCGGTCCGTGGAGGAGCGGGCGCGGGACTGGGACGAGGTGTACGTGCCGGGGGCGCTGTTGCCGATCATCAGCGCGCAGGCGGACCGCTGTATGGACTGCGGGGTGCCGTTCTGCCACGAGGCCTGTCCGCTGGGCAATCTGATCCCCGAGTGGAACGACCTGGTGGCGCGGTCGGACTGGCGGGCGGCGAGCGACCGGCTGCACGCGACGAACAACTTCCCGGAGTTCACCGGCCGGTTGTGTCCCGCGCCGTGCGAGGCGGGGTGCGTGCTCGCGATCAATCAGCCGGCGGTCACCATCAAGAATGTCGAGTGCGCGATCGCCGAGCGGGCGTGGGAGGAGGGTTTCGTGCCGCCGCGGCCGCCGGAGCGGCTGTCGGGGAAGACGGTGGCGGTGATCGGTTCGGGTCCCGCCGGGCTGGCGGCGGCGCAGCAGCTGACGCGGGCCGGGCACACGGTGGCGGTGTACGAGAAGGACGACCGGATCGGCGGTCTGATGCGGTACGGCATCCCCGAGTTCAAGATGGAGAAGCGGCAACTGGAGCGGCGCATCGGGCAGATGGAGGCGGAGGGCACCCGGTTCCGTACGTCGGTGACGGTCGGGCGGGATGTGCCGGCGACGGAGCTGCGGGCGCGGTACGACGCCGTGGTGGTCGCGACCGGTGCCACGGCGTGGCGGGAACTGGCCGTGCCGGGGCGCGAGTTGGCCGGGATACATCAGGCGATGGAGTATCTGCCGCTGGCCAGCCGAGTGCGCGAGGGCGACCTGGCGGTCTCGCCGCTGTCGGCGGAGGGCAGGCACGTGGTGATCGTGGGCGGCGGGGACACCGGGGCCGACTGCCTGGGGACGGCGGTACGCGAGGGTGCCGCCTCGGTGACCCAGCTCGACATCTACGCCCAGCCGCCCGGGACGCGCGACGAGGACGCCGAGCCGTGGCCGACGTACCCGAAGCTCTACCGGCTGTCGGCGGCGCACGAGGAGGCGCGGGAGTTGCGGACGGCACCGGCGGCGGACGCGGACGCGCGACTGTTCGCGGCGTCCACGCTTCGCTTCACCGGGGACGCCGGCGGGCAGGTGCGGGCGCTGCACCTGGTGGAGGTGGACGAGCGGCGGAGCCCGCTGCCGGGCACCGGGCGGACGCTCCCCGCCGATCTGGTGCTGCTGGCGCTCGGTTTCTCCGGGCCGGACCGGGCGGACGGGCTGATCGACCAGCTGGGGCTGCGGACGGAGCCGCGCGGGACGCTCGCCCGGGACGGCGGTTTCGGGACCGGTGTCCCCGGCGTGTTCGCCGCCGGGGACGCGGCTCGTGGTCAGTCGCTGATCGTGTGGGCGATAGCGGAGGGGCGGTCGGTGGCGGCGGCCGTGGACCGCTATCTGACGGGCGAGTCCTGGCTGCCGGCACCGATATCGCCGTACGACAGGCCGATGGCCGTGTAGTCGTGGTTCAGCGGAAGGGGGACGGGAGGGAAGGAAGTTGACGGGCGGTCGTGTCTATGGCGGAGCAGGAAGGGTGGGCATGAGTCAAAAACGGTGAGCCGGGTCAGGAGAGCAGGAAGTCCGCCTCCCCCGCCTTGGCGCCCTGGATGAAGGCGGTGATCTCGTCCGGGGTGTATATGAGCGCGGGGCCGTCCGGGTCGGTGGACTGACGGACGGCGACGCGGCCGTCGGCGAGCTTCATCGCCTCCAGGCAGTTGCCCCCGTTGCCCCCGCTCCACGGCTTGTGCCAGCCGACGCTGCCCAGCTCCCGCGCGGGCATACCGTTGTAGACACGACCGCGCGGATTGATGCGATCCATTCACAGCTCCTTGCGGAGATCCCGCAGGATCTCCTTCGTGCGTTGTGCCGTAGCGGCCTGGGCCGCCATGCGGTCCATGACTTCGAGGTGGCTCGCCACCTCGGAGCGCGCGTCCAGGTAGACGGCGCCGGTCAGGTACTCGCTGTAGACCATGTCCGGCAGTTCTGACATGGCGAATCGGAACAGCACGAAGGGCCCGTACGTGCCCGGGTGCGGCCCGTTGGCGAACGGGGCCACCTGGAGCGTCACGTTGGGCAGCTTCGTGGCCTCAAGCAACTTGTCGATCTGGGTGCGCATCACCTCCGGGCCGCCGACCGGGCGGCGCAGGGCGGTCTCGTCCATGACGGCCCAGAAGCGGGGCGCGTCCGGCCGGGTGAGCAGGTCCTGACGGCGCATCCGCAGGGCGACGTGGCGCTCGATGTCGTCGGGGCTGGTCTGGCCGATGGCGCCCGACTTGAGCACTCCGCGCGCGTAGTCCTCGGTCTGGAGCAGTCCGGGCACGAAGTGCGGTTCGTAGGACCGGATGAGGGAGGCGGCCTCCTCCAGGCTGACGTACATCGAGAACCAGCCGGGCAGGATGTCGTGGAACCGCTGCCACCAGCCGGGCCGGTTGGCGTCCTCGGCGAGACGGACGAAGAGTTCGGCCTCGTCCTCGGGCACGCCGTAGGTCTTCAGCAGCAGTTGCAGGTACGGGATCTTGAGGGAGACCTCGGCCATCTCCATCCGGCGCACGGTGGCGGGGGCGACGTGGAGGACCTGGGCGGCCTCCTCGCGCTTCAGCCCGGCACCTTCCCGCAGCTCCAGCAGGCGTCGGCCGAGGACCACCTGACCCACGGTCGGCGCGGACCGCGGTTCGCTCACGTGCCACCTCCGACTGACATCCCGCTCCGGCAAAGAATCGCGACAGCACCGGGGCGCCGGGCACGGTGTCCCGACAGCCCTGCGGCGCCGTTCGAAGACGCGTGCGTGGATCCGGCCGGATCGACGACGGTCTCAATTGGCGCCGCGCGACGTGCTGTTGCGAGCAGTGTGCCACGGCCCTTCACCGCGTCACACAGCACTCTGCATTTTTCAGAGTGACACTTGCCAAGTGTTCACGGCGGGGAGATAGTGGCAAGCGTGATTCCGTCCGCGCCCTTAGGAACAGACTCCGCCGCAGACCGGCCCAGTCTCGGTGTCGCCACCGGAGAAGCCCCGGTCAGGGGCGTCACCAAGCGACGGTTCCGCTTCGAGCTGGCCGCACATCCGACGTCCCCCGCCGAGGCCAGACGCGTGACGCGCGCCCGGCTGACCGGCTGGTCGGTGTGCGCGGACACCTGTGACAGCGCGGCCCTGGTGGTGTCCGAGCTGGTCACCAACGCAATCATGCACACCGCGAGCAGCCGGGTCGTGTGCGAGCTGCACGACCGCGACGACGTGGTGCGCATAGCCGTGCGCGACGAGGGGTGCGCGCCCGGCGATCCCCACCCGGCACAGCAGCGGCCCGACGAGGAGCACGGGAGGGGGTTGCTTCTCGTGGACGCGCTGTGCCGGGCCTGGGGCACCCGGCAGGACGGCCCGGGGCTGCTGGTGTGGGCCGAACTGCCCAGGCAGGGTGACGCGGCCGAGGCCGCGGACGACACGGCCTACGACACGGCTCACCTCACGGCCGACGAACTCTTCGACGCCTACGGCGCGACGGACGACACCGCCGGCACCGGCGACACCGGCGGCCCCGCCGACACCGCTCCCGCCGGGACCCGGGAACACGTCCCGGCCCGCGATCCCCGTTGCGACCTCGGCTGGGGCGTGCGGCCCAAGCCGGACCCGTCCCCCGTTCCGGGTGAGGACGGGTCCACCGGGCCGGCGGCCGTGCGGCGCGGCGAGACGGTTCCGGCCCAGTGGGCGGGGCGCGTGCGCGACGCGGTCCCGCACGGGCGGACCCAGCCGTGGGCCGTCCCATGACCGGCGCCGGGCAGCCGCTGGGGCTCGACACGCTGGTCAGGCTGGGGCGTCTTCGTCACCTGCCCGTACCGACCGGTCGGCCTGTACTGCCCGAGGGGATGACCACCCCGCTCGGCATGGACGCCGTGGCGGTGCCGGGCCGGCTGGGCGCGCTGCTCCTGCCCCGGCTGCCGCGCGTGGGCTGTGTGTACGCCGACGACACGCACTGGTGGTGGATCGTCCCCGCCGACTCCGACTACGCCCTGTCCTGGCCGCCCCCGTCCCACTACGCGACCGGCGCCCCCGTCCCCACCACCGCCCGCCTGCTGCACCGCCCCGACGGCACGATCCCCTACACCCCGCCGATCCCCCTGTACCTCGCCCTGTGCCGGGCCACGGGCACGACCCCGGACTGGTCCCGGCCCCTGTCCGCGTAGACCAGGACCCTCCGGGGCTGAGCCGAAGAAGCGCCGGGCCGTCCCCATGCGGGTGGTCACCGAGGGCACGACTCCGGCTTCACCCCGGCGCCGCGGGTGTGAGCGGGGGCCTCCGGGGCCGGGTGAGGGGGGCGGCGGACCGGCTGTGCGTGCGGCCACCGTAAGTCCACGCTTACGGCCGTCCCCAGGTCGCCATCGGTGCGCGTATGGGCCTCCGACGGCCGACCCCCTGCTCTCGGCACCGGCCGAGACCCGCACCTGCCCGGGCGACGGACGGTACGGGACCTACCGCCCGCTCACCGCGCCCGCCGCCCAGCCGCCCAGCTGCCCAGCTGCCCAGCTGCCCAGCTGCCCAGCTGCCCAGCTGCCCAGCTGCCCAGCGCACGACGCCGGACCGGCGCCAACCGCTCCCGGCATGGACCCAGGCCCCCGGGGCCGCCCCGGCGACGGACAGCATGACCGCCCCCCTTCCCGCGCCCGTGCGCGCAACGGCCGTTCGATCCCACCCCCACACCACCCCCACCCCTGCCCTGACCGTCCCCGGCCACCGGCGTAAGCCCGAGCCACCCGCGAGACCCGCGACACCCGCTCCCGGCGTAATCCAGAGTCCCCGACGCCCGCCCCGGCCAGGAAGAACCCCCCACCGTGCGCCCGTCATGCCGACGTCGCGCCCCACGCATGCGCAGGACCGCCCGGAAGCCCCCGTTCCGGGGCGCACCGCACTCCCCCCGCGCCCCCGGCACCCCCGCTCGCGCCCTGCCAGGGGCGTTGCCGTGCCGCGATAGTGGCCGTTCGGTCATGGCATCCGGGAGGTTCAGGGTGAGGCGGAAGCGGGGGCGGGGACAGGAAGAAGCCGAGGTCTCGGGGTCGGAGCGGCTGCTGTTCGGGGGGCCGCTCAGGTACGACATGGGGTGGAACGAGCACTCGCAGGCGTTCCTGGAGCTGAGCTTCCGGGCGATGGTGCGGCGGCTGCCGGGGATGCTGGCGTCCAGTCTGCGGCTGGCGCGGCGGGCGGACCCGGGGGCCGCGCGGACCGTGCTGGCCGCCGAGGTGGGCCGGGGTGTCGCGCAGGCGGTGAGTCTGCTGGCCGTGAACAGCGCGCTCGGCAGCCTGCTCACCGGCCCGGACATCGGGGAGCGGCTGCGCTCGGCGGCCCCGGCGCTGGCCGTGATGGCGGCCATGATGCTGGTCGCGGCGCTGCTGCGGGCGGCCTCCACCTACGCCACCGGACGCCTGGAGCCCAAGGTGGAACGCGTGGCGACCGAGCTGTATCTCGAACGGGCGGCCAACGTGGAGCTGGCCGCGATCGAGGACCACGCCTTCCACAAGCTGCTGGACACCGCGCAGTACGGCGCCCGCTCGGCGCGGCACATGATCTCGTACAGCGCCCGGGTGATCAACGCGCTGATCTCGCTCGTCGCGGCCGCCGGTGTGCTGACCGTGCTGCATCCCGCGCTGCTGCCGCTGCTGGTCACCATGACCCTGCCGAGCGCCTGGAGTTCGCTCACCATCGCGCGGCGCCGTTACGAGTCGTTCCACGTCTGGGTGCAGCACGCGCGGGCCGGCCAGCTCATCGGCAGTCTGCTCACCGAGCAGGGCGCGGCGCCGGAGATCCGGGTGCACGGGGTGGGCCCGTTCCTGCTGCGGCACTACCGGTCGATGTCGGAGACGGCGGAGGCGGAGCAGGCCCGGCTCTCGCGGCTGGCCGCGCGCACCGGTCTCATCGCCGCCACCTGGACGGGGCTCGCGACGCTCGCCACGTACGCCACGCTGGGCGCGCTGCTGGTCGCGGGCGCGATGGCGCTGTCGGTGGCGGGTACGGCGGTCATCGCGATCCGGACCGGGGCGGCGAGCCTGGACACGCTGGTGCTGGAGATCAACCAGCTGCACGAGGAGGCCCTGTTCGTGGGCGACCTGGAGCGGATGTACGCGGAGGCGGCCGAGCGGGCGATCCCGGCCGGCGGGGTGGAGCTGCCCGGGGACCCGAAGGAGATCCGGTTCGAGGACGTCACCTTCAGCTACCCGGGCGAGGGGACCCGCCCGGCCCTCGACGGAGTGACCCTCAGCCTGCCGACGGGCCGGATCATCGCGCTGGTCGGTGAGAACGGCTCGGGCAAGACCACCCTGGTGAAACTGCTCGCGGGCCTGTACACGCCGGACCGGGGCCGCATCCTGTGGGACGGCGTGGACGCGGCGCGGGCCGACCGGCGGGCGCTCGCCGAGCGGGTCGCGATGGTGGCCCAGGACTTCAAGCGCTGGCCGTTCACCGCGAAGGTGAACGTGGCCGTGGGCCGTTCGTCCGTGCCCATGACCGAGGAGCGGCTGGACGCGTCGGTGGCCGAGGCGGGCGCCGAGGAGGTGGTGGCCGCGCTCCCGAACGGCCTGGACACCCTGCTGGCCCGCAATTTCAGCGGCGGCCACGAGCTGTCCGGCGGCCAGTGGCAGCGGCTCGGCATCGCGCGGGCCGCCTACCGGCGCGGCGACATCCTGATCGTGGACGAGCCGACGGCGGCGCTGGACGCGCGGGCCGAGCTGGCGGTGTTCGAGAAGATCCGGGCGCTGGCGGGCAGCGGGCAGACCGTCGTACTGATCACCCACCGGCTGGCGTCCGTACGCCACGCCGATCTGGTGCACGTGCTGGAGCGCGGGCGTCTGGTGGAGTCCGGCACGCCGGAGGAGCTGCTGGCCGGGGGCGGGGTGTACGCGGAGCTGTACGCGCTCCAGGCGGATCAGTTCACGGCGCCGGTGCCGGCGCCCAGGTCCGCGTGAGCCGGGCCCCTGTCCGTACGGATCGGCCGGCGCCGCCCGTACGGATCAGCCGGCGCCGCCCGTCCCGCTCAGTCGGCGCCCTCCGGCCCCCGCAGGATCACCAGGAACGTGTCCGTGGCCAGGTCCATCACGACCTCCGCGGGCAGCCCTTCGAGGCGTCGCGCGTGCGCGAACTCCTCCGCCGGCCATGATCCGCGCGGCCCGCCGGCGGGAAAGCGCCCGAGCTCCGTTCGCCCGTTCACCATCTCGCACCTCCAGAAGACGTCGTACTTCATGGAAGTCAACGCTTCGCAGGGGGTGATCGCCTCGGCCGGTGACGGGACTGAGACATTGCCGACACCGAGTCAGTGCGCACCGCCACCGTTCGGGTGGCCGCCGAGCGCGGTCAGGTCGAGCAGGCCGGGTACGGCGCCGAGGGCGTTCAGGGTGTCCTCGTCGTGGACCGAGTAGGTGTGGAAGACGCGGTCGCGGTCGCGGAGGAAGCAGCTGAGGCCGGGGCGTTCGACCGGGCGGCCGTCGTGCTCCACGGTCGCCCCGACATCGCGGCCGAAGTCGCGGCCGAAGTCGCCGGGCGCCGAGGAGTACCAGGGCACCGCCCAGCCCATCCGTGCCTTGAACGGCAGGATCCGGGTGAACGGCGCGCGGGAGACGGCCGCGAACGCGGTGTCCTGGGCGCGCAGCCGGTCGAGGTGGCCCAGCTGGTCCAGGAAGGCCGCGCAGCAGGGGCAGCCCTCCGTCCACTCGGGGGCGAACATGAAGTGGTGGACGACGAGTTGGGCCCGTCCTTCGAAGAGGTCGAGCAGGGTGGCCTTGCCGTCGCCGCCCTCGAAGACGTACTGCGGGTCGACCTCCACCATGGGCAGCCGTCGCCGCTCGGCGCCGAGTGCGTCGCGGGCCCGGGCGAGCGCCTCCTCCTTACGCCGTAACTCCTCGCGCGCCGCCCGCCATTGCGCGCGCGTGACGATCTCCGGAAGCGACATGGACTCTCCTGCCTGTCCGACGGTCGGTGTCGTGGTGCTGACCGGGGCAGGGAGCGGAACTCAT
Organism: Streptomyces sp. NPDC005435; assembly: GCF_040703155.1. NCBI lineage: Bacteria > Bacillati > Actinomycetota > Actinomycetes > Kitasatosporales > Streptomycetaceae > Streptomyces > Streptomyces sp. NPDC005435. The sequence goes on along the minus strand of NZ_JBEXEQ010000013.1, from coordinate 19,886 downwards.
CGCGCGGCGCCGGGATTTCTTCACCGATTTCCCGGCGCCCGGGAGCGGGCGGGTCAGGCGGCCGGGAGCACCCGCCAGTCCCGGCGGCCGCTCTCCAGCTCGCGCAGGGCCTCCTGGAGGCGGTCGGTGTGGCGCGGGGTGAGGCGGCCGGTGTCGTCGAGGTGGACCGCGCAGGCGGTGGTGGTGTCCACGAGCCGTTCCAGGGCGGTGGCCACCGCGCCGGTGTCGCAGGTGTGCCGGGCGAGGGCGGGCAGTTCGGCGGCGGCGACCGCCATGGCGGTGTGGGCCTCGGCGAGCGTGCGGTACGCCTCGCGGCGCAGCGCCCAGCGTTCGGCGCGGTCGCCGGACTCGGCCATGACGTGCGCGAGGTAGGCGTGCGCGGCGGTCCCGGCGGCGGCGAGCCGGGCCCGTACGCCCGCGCCCCGCTTCCCCGGCATCGGCAGATGCCCGACGATCAGCACGAGCGCGCAGGCCAGCATGGTCTCCGCGATCCGGCTGACGCCGGCCTGCGGTTCGCCGCCGATCATGATCAGGGCGAGCACGAGCACGGTGACGACGCCGGTCAGCGCGGCGAAGTGCCGGGTGGAGACGGGCAGCAGCGCCCCGCACACCGCGACGAGGACGATCAGCCCGAAGGGCCTGGGCAGCACCGCGGCGAACCCGGCGAAGAGGAGCGCGCCGAGCACGGTACCCGCGGCGCGGCACAGCACCCGGGAGGCGAGCGGGCCGAGGTCGGGCTTGACGAGGAAGACGGCGGTGACCGGCAGCCAGTACCAGTGCTGGTGCCTGCCGTACCAGCCGCTCTGGTGCAGGGCCTGGGCGATGCCCGCGGCCGCGCCGAAGGAGAGGGCGACGCGCAGCCCGTACTCCCGGCCCCCGGTGCCGAACGCGGCCCGCAGCGCGCGCCGGACACCCCAGGGGCGCACCAGCAGCCGGTGGGCGCCGCCGTCGGCGCGGTCGAACGCCTCGGCGGCGTGCAGCAGGGCGTCGTCCAGGGCGCGCAGGGCGGGCGTGGTGCGGGCGGGGGCGGGCAGCGGTCCGGTGCCGGTGTTGCCGCGTACGGCGGCGGCGAGCCGCCGGGGTCCGGCCGAGGCCCGCGCCGAGAGGGGTTCGCCGGCCCAGAAGAGGGCGGTGGCGGCCTCGGCGAGCGGAAGCGCGGCGACGTACTGCGCGTGCAGCCGTCGTTCCGGGGCCAGGGTGGCGTAGCGGCGCAGCCGGGGTCCGGCCAGGGCGTCCTGGGCGCGGTCGAGCGCGGCGGTGAGCGCGGCCCAGCGCGCGGTGGCGTCGGGGCCGCCCACGGCGTCGAGCAGGTCGGCGATCGCGTCGTACACCGCCGCGACCGCCGTCCGCTCGCCCTCGAACCGCAGGTCGGAGACGAGGGAGCCGGGGGTGGGCAGGGCGAGGCGCAGCAGGAGCAGCCAGGCCGCTCCGGCGAGGAAGGCGAGGGCGCGCTGCCAGCCGCTCTCGGGGCTCGGCATTCCGGCGCCGATGGCGGCGGTGACGAGCAGCTGGGTGGCGGAGGCGGAGGCCAGCGGCCCGACCGCGCTGAGCGAGCCCGCGACCAGGCCGAGCAGGGCGAGTACGAGGGTCAGCGGTACGGCGTGCAGGTGCTCGCCCGCGCCGGTGCCGACGAGCAGGCCGAGGCCGCCCGCGAGCGCGGGGGTGGCGAGGCTGCGCACGGAGAGGCGGCGGCCGCCGGGGCGGTCGTTGATCCCGGCGAGCATCGCGCCGGTGGCGGCGAGGACGCCGTCCGCGACATATCCGGCCAGGACCCCCGCGAGCAGCAGCGGTCCGGCGGCGAGCGCGCCACGGGCGACCGCGCTCCAGGGGACGGGCCCGCGCTGGGCGCGGAAGGCGTGGGCGAGCCAAGGCGGCAGTGACCGGGCGGCGGGGCGCGACACGGGGCTCCTGTTCGTACGAGGGCGGGGGCGTGCCTTCGGACGACGGTGGCCGGGCTGGTGTCCCCCTCAACAGTACGGGGCGTTGTCGCCTGCGGGCGACGGGCGGGTTTCGGCGAGGTGAAAGGGCGTTCAGGTGCGCGCGGCGCGCAGCTCCTCAGGCGTCCAGATGGGCGCCGAGCAGGTCCTCGGCCTGCTCCACGGCGTCGGCCAGGGCGCGCGGCTCGGGGCGCAGGACGCCGGTGATCGTGTCCATGCCGCGCAGCCCGGCCCGCTCCAGCAGCCGTTTCTCGTTGGTCACCCACTCGCCGCGTGCCGCGAGGACGGCGTGGGCGGACTGGGCGGCGGCGACGGCGAGGGCGCCCGCGACCTCGGTGAGCCTGCCATGCGGGGCGTGATGCGCCTTGGCGTAGCCGAGGGTGGCGCGGGCGGTGCCGGACCAGCGGGGCGGGGCACTGCGGCGCAGGGCGTCCGGGTAGCGGGCGGGGCGGGGCAGGCTGCCGCGCAGCACCTGGTCGACGGCCAGCTCGGCGACGATCAGATAGGTGGGGATGCCCGCGAGGTGGAAGAGCAGCGGCTCCACCCGGAACCGCCCCTGCTCCGCCTCGGCCAGCTCGTGCTCCACGACGTCCAGGTCCCGGTAGTGCACGTCCACCCGGCGTCCGTCGACCGTCAGCCAGGCCCCGCCGTTGAACACCCCGCCGCCCCAGCCGCCCACCTCGGACACCTCGCCCTCCCAGCCGAGGGCGCGCAGGTCGGCGGGGTCGAAGGCGCCCCGGTAGTAGAGGGCGAGGTCCCAGTCGCTGTCGGGGGTGTGGGTGCCCTGCGCCCGTGATCCGCCGAGGGCGACGGCGCGGACGGTGGGCAGCTCGGCGAGACGGTCGGCGGTCGCGGAGAGGAAGCCGGCGTCGGAGAGGGCGGGCATGCGGGTCCTTGGGTGAGGGTCGGGGCCGCCCGGAAATTCGGGTGCGAGGCGGGTCGTACCCGCGAATGATGCGGAAGTCACCCGTCGTCCCGCCTACGGAGCCGCCATGATCCGCCGCGTGACCGTACCCGCCCTCTTCCCGCCGCCGACCTACTCCCATGCCTCCGTGGTCGAGGCGGGCACCCGGATCGCCTTCCTCGCGGGCGCGGTCCCGCTGGACGAGCACGGCGAACTGGTCGGCGCGGGCGACCCCGTGCGCCAGGCCGAGCAGGTCCTCGCCAACCTGCGCGCCCAGCTCCACGCCGTGGGCAGCGACCTCGCTCAGGTGCTGGCCACCGAGGTGTACGTGGTGAGCGACGACCCGGCGGTCCTCTCGGACGTCTGGAAGGTGGTCGAGGCCTCCGGCCTGAGCCATGGCCCCCACTCCTCCACGCTGCTCGGCGTCGCGTGCCTCGGCTACCCGGGGCAGCTGGTGGAGATCACGGCGACGGCGGCGGTACCGGAACCGGCGGAGGAGCGGGGATGACGGGCCCGGTGGTCCTGCGCCGGGCGGTCGCGGCGGACGCCCGCCCGACCGCCGACGTCTGGCTGCGCTCCTTCGCCGCCGCGCTGCCCACGGTCACCCGGCCCCACTCCGACGACGAGGTGCGCGCCTACCTGCGTGACGTGGTCCTCCCGCTCCACGAGACCTGGGTGGCCGAGGACGCGGAGGCGGGGATCGTCGGCATGATGGTCCTCCACGGAGAGGTGCTGTCCCAGCTCTATCTGGACCCCGGCTGGCGCGGGCGCGGTCTCGGCGACCGGTTCGTGGCCCTGGCCAAGGAACGCGCCCCGGGCGGCCTCGCCCTGTGGGCGTTCCAGGTGAACAAGCCCGCCCGCCGCTTCTACGAGCGGCACGGCTTCACCGCCGTCGAGTACACGGACGGCACCGGGAACGAGGAGCGGGAGCCGGACGTGCGGTACGTGTGGCGGCCCTGACCTGCGGGGGCCGGGCGGTCAGCGCAGGCCGGCCGCCCGGGCCGCCGTGGTCAGGACCTCGCGGAGCATCTCCGTCGTCAGGCGCCCGGTGAAGGTGTTGCGCTGGCTGACGTGGAAGCAGCCGAAGAGGTCTAGGTCGCCCAAGGCGACACGGGTGCCGTGGGCGAAGGGCGGCCGGGGCCGGGGTACGGGCCAGCCGGCCTCGGCGAGGGCGGGGAGTGCCGCCTGCCAGCCGAAGGCGCCGAGGACGACGGCCGCCCGCAGCGTGGGGCGCAGCAGTTCGAGCTCGCTGACCAGCCAGGGGCGGCACATGTCGCGCTCGCCCGGCGTGGGCTTGTTGGCGGGCGGGGCGCAGTGCACGGGCGCGGTCACCCGGACCCCGTACAGCTCCAGGCCGTCGTCCGCGCTCACCGAAGTCGGCTGCGAGGCCAGGCCCACGTCGTAGAGCGCCTGGAAGAGCACGTCCCCGGAGCGGTCGCCGGTGAACATACGGCCGGTGCGGTTGCCGCCGTGCGCGGCCGGGGCCAGCCCGATGATCGCCAGCCGGGCGTCGGCCGGTCCGAAGCCGGGCACCGGGCGCCCCCAGTACGGCTGGTCGGCGAAGGCGGCCCGCTTGGTACGGGCCACCTCCTCGCGCCACTCGACCAGGCGCGGGCAGGCCCGGCACTCGGTCAGCCGCCGGTCGAGCCGGGCGAGGGCGGCGCTGTCGTCCATACCGGCCACCGTAAGCCCCGGGCCGGGCCGCCGCCGGGCCCCGGGTCACGCGTCCCTCAGGTGAACGCCGCCCCCAGCGCCACGAAGCCGCAGATCAGCACGAACAGCACCGCGAGCAGCGGCCACACGAACCGCAGATACCGGTCGTAGCCGACCTTCGCGAGCGCCACCCCGCCCATGACGACGGCGGTGGTCGGCACCCACAGGTTCATCCAGCCGCTGGACGCCTGCCAGGCGGTGACGACGACCGCGCGCGAGACCCCGGCGAAGTCGGCCAGCGGGGCGAGGATCGGCATGGCGAGCGTGGCGTGGCCCGAGGTGGAGGGGATCAGGAAGGCCAGCGGCAGGTTCACCACGAACACGATCACCGCGAAGACACCGGAGGACGTGCCCCGGACCACACCCTCGATGGAGTGCAGCACGGTGTCGGTGATCCGCGCGTTGTTCATGATCACGGTGACGCCCCGGGCCAGCACGATCACCAGCGCGGGCGCGATGAAGTCCGCCGCACCCTGCACGATCGTCGCGCTCAGCCGCTGCTCCCCCATCCGTCCCACCAGCCCCACCAGCACGGCCGCGCACAGGAACAGCGCGGCGAGCTGCGGGAAGGACCAGTCCAGCTCGAACCCGTACGGCTTCGCGTCCGCGTCCCCGCTCAGCGCGCTCGACCAGGGCACCACCGAGAAGATCATGAACGCGAAAACCAGCACCATGGTGATCAGGACCGCCTTGTGCAGCCCGGTCAGCTCCGGCTCCGCGTCCGGCGCCTCGGTGGCGTGGTCGCGGTCGCCGGGCAGGAAACCGGTGAGCGAGCGGGCCGGATCACGTTGCACCCGGCGCGCGTACCGGATCACGTACGCCACCGTCACCGCCGTCAGCACCACCCACATCGCCGAGCGCAGCAGGATGCCGTCGCCGAGGGAGATGTCGGCGGCCGAGGACGCCACCCCGGTCGCGAACGGGTTCACCGTCGAGCACAGCACCCCGATCCCCGCGCCGAGGATGATCGTGCCGACGGCGACCATCCGGTCGTAGCCGAGGGCCAGCATCAGCGGCACGATCAGGCCGTAGAAGCCGAGGGTCTCCTCGGCGAAGCCCTCGACCGTGCCGAGCACCGAGAACACCACCATGATCCCGGCGATGAGCAGCGCCCCGCGCTCGCGCAGCCGGTGGGCCAGGCGGGCGATGCCCCGGTCGAGCGCGCCGGTGGCGAACACGACCGTGATGAACGCCCCGATGGCGAGCACGAACAGGAACACGCCCGCCGCGCCGTACAGACTCCCGGACAGGTCGGGTCCGACCAGGCCGCTCCTGGCGTCCCGCAGTCCGTACAGCCCGTTCACCGGGGAGAGGAAGAGGTCGTCGAGCCGGTCCACGAGGGACCGCCCCGCGGACACCCGGTGGTACGTGCCCTGCACGGGGGCGCCGGAGGCGTCGCGGACGTACTCCCCCGGCGGGATCAGGAAGGCGAGCAGCCACACCGCCACGGTGACGGCGGCGAGGACGGTCAGCGCGCTCGGGAAGGTGAACTTCCGCTCGCGCCGGGACGGTTCCCGGGGCTCGGCCGCCGTCTCCATGTCCCCTCCTTGTCGCCTCCTCGCCCGCAATGGTCACTTCAGCGTCGAGGGCGGCCGGGCGGGGCGCATCCGGGGTGGGCCGTGGGAGGGGCCCACCCCGGGGTGCCCCGGCGGAAAACGGGTCCGGTCCGGGCGGCACGACGCGTTAGGGTCGGCAGCATGGCTCTGGCTGCACAGGACTCACCGGACGCGGACGACGACGTGAACCGTGACTCCGCCGCCCCCGACCCGAAGACCCCGGCCGCCGTGGCCGCCGCGAAGGCCGCGGGGCCGGCGACGGGCGAGAGCGTGCGCGTCGACAGCTGGATCTGGGCCGTACGCCTGGTCAAGACGCGTTCGCTGGGCGCGACCGCCTGCCGTGGTGGCCATGTCCATGTGAACGGTGACCGGGTGAAGCCCTCCCACTCCGTGCGGGTCGGTGACGAGGTACGGCTGCGGCACGAGGGCCGGGAACGGGTCGTGATCGTCAAGCGGCTGATCCGCAAGCGGGTCGGCGCACCCGTGGCCGTCGAGTGCTACGTCGACAACTCGCCCCCGCCGCCGCCCCGCGAGGCCGTCGCCCCCGCCGGGGTCCGGGACCGGGGCGCCGGCCGCCCCACCAAGCGCGACCGCCGCGAACTGGAACGACTCCGGGGCCTGGGCTCACTGGGCGCCTCGGCAGCGACACACGCCGCGTCCGAGGAACGGGACGACACCGCCCCCTCCGGCCACACCGGCCGACCGGACCACCTCGGCGACACCGGCCGCACCGACCGGCCTGGCCGCCCCGGCGACACCAGCCGCACCGACCGGATTGGCCGCCCCGGCGACACCGACCGCACCGACCGGATTGGCCGCCCCGACCGAACCGGCGGCTCCGGAGGCCGACGCCGAGGACGGTGAACCCCGACGGCGCGCCCCGCAGTCGGACAAGCCCAGCCGGCTCCACCAAGCCCGGCCAAGCCGAGCCCGGCCCGGCTCCACCACCCACCCAGCGCAGCCCAGCCCAGCCCGGCTCCGCTCAGCGCAGGCCAACTCGGCTCCGCCAGACCCAGCCCAGCTCCACTCAGCCCACCCCACCCCAGCCCGGCTCCGCCCCGCCCGGCCAAGCCCGGCTCAGCCCCGCTCCACCCGGCTCCGCCAAGCCCAGCCCCGCCCGGCCCGCTCCGCCAAGCCCGGCCAAGCCCAGATCGGCCCGGCCCCGGCCCCGGCCAAGCTCAGCGCAGCCCACTCCACCCCAACCCGGCTCCTCCAGACCCAGCCCAGCTCCACTCAGCCCAATTCCGCTCAGCCCAGCGGCAGCGCCCCCGCCCAGCTCCACTCAGCCCAATTCCGCTCAGCCCAGCGGCAGCGCCCCCGCCCAGCTCCACTCAGCCCAATTCCGCTCAGCCCAGCCGCAGCGCCCCCGCCCGGACCCACACCCCGTCCTCCGTCAGATACCGGTCCACCTCCAGCCCCACCTCCGCCAGCGCCTCCTCGAACTCCTCCACGGTCATGGGCCGGACGCGGAAGGTATGCGTCCAGACCGCGTCCGGGAACACATACTCGGCCCGCACCGAACGCACCCCTTCCCCCACCGGCTCGCTCGACGCGATCCGCACGGTGAAGCCGCTCGGGTCGACCCGCTCCCTCGGTATCCGGGTGTGATAGTCCGCGCTCTGCCGCTGGATCAGGACACAGCCGCCGTCCGCGAGGTGCCGGACGCAGGCGCGCAGCAGACCGCGCCGGAGCTCGGGGTCACCGGTGTGCACCAGGAACGAGGCGAGCATGACCACGTCGAACCGCTCGCCCAGGTCCAGGTCCTCGATGGGCGTGCATAGGGTGCGCGCTCCTCTCACCCGGGCCAGCATCTCCGCCGACTCGTCCACGGCGGTGACCGTGAAGCCCCGCTCCAGCAGGGCATGGGTCACCCGCCCCACCCCGCTGCCCAGCTCCAGGATGTGTGCCCCGGCGGGCACCGCGGCCGCGATGACGTCCGGCTCGTCGCCGACCGGCATCCGGCTGTACAGCTCGACCGCACAGCCGTCCGGAGTGATCGCCCCGGGGCCCGTGCCCTCGTATCCCTCACGCATGTCGACCGTCATGCCCGCACAACGCCCGGCGCTCGTACGACCGTTCCCCTCCGCCGGCCAGTCCACTCGTTCGAGTTAATTCGCCGTCCGGCGGGAACTTTCCGCCGTTGCCGCACGGGGCCGTCCGCCCTTGGTGCGCGGGCGCGGCGGAGAGTACGTTGCAAGGAGGAGTGGAGACGGAATGCGTACGGGCAGTGAACCGGCGACCGCGCGCAGTGCGCTGCGAGCGCGGTTGTGGCTGGCCGTGTGGGGGTTCGGCTGGGCCGTCTTCGGGACCGTCGCCTTCGTACTCGTCGGACGGCCGGGCTGGGCGGCGGCCTGTGCCGTGCTGTGGCTGGTGGTCACCGTCGATCTGACGCTGGTCCTGCGGCACTTGCGGCAGGGCCCGCACTACCAGCCGGGCCGCGACGTCCCGCCGTACGAGCCCGTGGACGGCGAACCGCCGGGCCGGCCGAGGCTGCCCCGGCTGCGCCGCCCGCCGTCACCGCGCCGGCACCCCTGACCCGGGACACCGGGCTGAGCAGGAACCTCGCAGCCGCCCCGGCGCTCAGGAGTCGAAGCGCGCCGCCCGCAGATACTGCGGGTTGGGGTCGAGGGCCGCGGCCAGCCGGAAGTGGCGCCGGGCCTGACCGGGCCGCCCCTGGCGCTCGTAGGTGCGGCCGAGGGCGAAGTGGGCGAAGGCGTTGTCCGGCTCGCGCTCCAGCACGATGGTGAACTCAAGCTCGGCGGGGCGCAGTTGCGCGCAGGCGAAGAAGGCACGCGCGCGCAGCAGCCGGGCGGCGGTGTTCTCGGGATGGGCGGCGATGACCTCGTCGAGCAGCTTCACCGCGCCTCTGGGGTCCCGCGCGTCGAGCAGGCGCTCGGCGGCACGGAAGTCGATGACATGCGTCTCCGGAGTACGTCCGGTCGATCCGCTGGTCTCGGGCACGGCGAAGTCCTTCCCTCACTGGGGCTTTCCAACGCCTGTACGCGGAGGGCTATTCCGTCGAACCGCCCTCGTGGGAACGGGCCGCGCGGGCCGTCAGCTCCTCCCACACCCGGTCGACGCGCTCCTTCAGCGCCGCCAGGGGGACGTCGTTGTCGATGACGATGTCCGCGATCTCCAGGCGCTGTTCGCGGCTCGCCTGGGCGGCCATGCGCGCGCGGGCGTCGTCCTCGGTCATCCCGCGCAGCCGGACCAGCCGGTCGAGCTGGGTCTCCGGGCTCGCGTCCACGACGATCACGAGGTCGTAGAGGGGGGCGAGGCCGTTCTCGGCGAGCAGCGGTACGTCGTGGAGCACCACAGAACCGGGGTGCGCGGCGCTCTCCAGTTCGCGGGAGCGGGCGCCCACCAGGGGGTGCACGATCGAGTTGAGGAGGGCGAGCTTCTCGGGGTCGGCGAAGACGAGGGCGCCGAGCCGGGGGCGGTCCAGGGAGCCGTCCTCGGCCAGGATCTCCGGCCCGAACGCGTCGGTCACGGCGGCGAGACCGGGGGTGCCCGGCGCGACGACCTCCCGTGCGATGCGGTCGGCGTCGATCAGTACGGCCCCGTGCTCCACGAGCAGCCGGGACACCTCGCTCTTGCCGGCGCCGATGCCACCGGTCAGACCCACTGTCAGCATGACCGGAAGCTTAGAGGCCGCCCGGTCGCCGCCACCGCCCGGCCCGGGCCCGGTCCCCGACGGCTCAGCCCCGGCTCCGACGGCTCGGAGCTGACCTCCGACGACTCAGACCGGCCTCCGAGGACTCAGCCCTCGCCCTCCCGCTCCGCGAGGAACCGCTCGAACTCGCGGCCGATCTCGTCGGCGGACGGGATCTCGACCGGCTCCGCGAGCATGTTGCCCCGGGTCTCGGCGCCCGCGGCCGCGTCGTACTGGTGCTCAAGGCCCTGGACGAGCGAGGTCAGTTCCTCGTCGCCCTCGCGGATCTGCCGCTCGATCTCGGTCTGCGTGCGGTGCGCCTCGGTGCGCAGGGAGTGCGCGACGCCGGGCAGGACGAGCCCGGTGGCGGCGGTGATCGCCTCCAGGACGGTCAGGGCGGCGTCCGGGTAGGTGGAGCGGGCGATGTAGTGCGGGACGTGGGCGGCGACGCCGAGCGTGTCGTGGCCGGCCTCGGAGAGCCGGTACTCGATCAACGCCTCGGCGCTGCCGGGCACCTGGGCCTCGTCGAAGGGGCTGCGGTGGCCGGGTACGAGGTCGGTGCGGTTGCCGTGCGGGGTGAGGCCCACGGGACGGGTGTGCGGGACGCCCATCGGGATGCCGTGGAAGTTCACCGAGAGCCGGACGCCGAGCCGCTCCACGATCTGCCGTACGGCCGTGGCGAACCGCTCCCACTCCACGTCCGGTTCGGGGCCGGAGAGCAGCAGGAAGGGGGCGCCGGTGGTGTCCTGGACGAGGCGGACCTCGATGGCCGGCACCTCGTAGTCGGTCCACTGGTCCCGCTGGAACGTCAGCAGCGGGCGGCGGGCCCGGTAGTCCACGAGCCGGTCGTGGTCGAAGCGGGCGACGAGCTGGTGGGGAAGCGTGTCGAGGAGCCGCTCGACGATCTGGTCGCCGGCCTCTCCCGCGTCGATGTATCCGTCGAAGTGGTAGAGCATGACCAGCCCGGCCGATTCCTGAGCCAGCGCCATGTCCACCACGGCCAGCCCCTTCGGCTCCCACGCGTACAAACCCTGCGGATCAAGCACGATGACCGCCCCTCCTAGTGTCCATACCCCCCAACACCCACAGAACGAAAGGCATTCCCAAGATCACCGCGGGTAAGTCCTCAAACACCGTCAAGGTGTCCCACCTGAGGGGCGCGGGGAACTGCGCAACAAGCCACAACGCACCCGCACCCGCACCCGACAACGCACAAAAAAGCCCAAGGGGCCCGCACCTCGAAAGGTACGGGCCCCTCAGACTCAACTGCTAAGCGTCAGCGGCGAGCGTTCAGCTCTGGCCGCCCGCCAGCTTCTCGCGCAGCGCGGCAAGCGCCTCGTCCGAAGCCAGGGCACCAGAGGTGTCCGCACCCTCGGAGGAGTACGAACCGCCACCGGCCGCGGCCGGAGCAGCGGCCTCGCCGCCCTCGGCGGCAGCGGCCTCGTCGGCCTCGCGGGACTTGATGACCTGCGCCTGGTGCTGCTCGAAGCGCGACTGCGCCTCGGCGTACTGGCCCTCCCACGCCTCGCGCTGGGTCTCGTAGCCCTCGAGCCAGTCGTTGGTCTCGGGGTCGAAGCCCTCGGGGTAGATGTAGTTGCCCTGGTCGTCGTACGACGCGGCCATGCCGTACAGGGTCGGGTCGAACTCGACCACGGACGGGTCGGCGCCGAAGGCCTCGTTGGCCTGCTTCAGCGAGAGGCTGATGCGGCGACGCTCCAGGTCGATGTCGATGACCTTGACGAAGATCTCGTCGTTGACCTGGACGACCTGCTCCGGGATCTCCACGTGGCGCTCGGCCAGCTCGGAGATGTGGACCAGACCCTCGATGCCCTCGTCCACGCGGACGAACGCACCGAACGGAACCAGCTTGGTGACCTTACCCGGGACAACCTGGCCGATCTGGTGCGTCCGGGCGAACTGCTGCCACGGGTCCTCCTGCGTCGCCTTCAGCGACAGGGAGACACGCTCGCGGTCCATGTCGACGTCGAGAACCTCGACGGTGACTTCCTGGCCGACCTCGACAACCTCGGACGGGTGGTCGATGTGCTTCCAGGACAGCTCGGAGACGTGAACCAGACCGTCGACGCCACCCAGGTCCACGAAGGCACCGAAGTTGACGATCGAGGACACGACGCCGGAGCGGACCTGACCCTTCTGGAGGGTCGTGAGGAACGTCTGGCGGACCTCGGACTGGGTCTGCTCCAGCCAGGCACGGCGGGACAGGACCACGTTGTTGCGGTTCTTGTCCAGCTCGATGATCTTCGCCTCGAGCTCCTTGCCCACGTAGGGCTGGAGGTCGCGGACGCGGCGCATCTCGACCAGGGAGGCCGGGAGGAAGCCGCGGAGGCCGATGTCGAGGATGAGACCACCCTTGACGACCTCGATGACGGTACCGGTGACGATGCCGTCCTCTTCCTTGATCTTCTCGATGGTGCCCCAGGCGCGCTCGTACTGGGCACGCTTCTTCGAGAGGATCAGGCGGCCTTCCTTGTCCTCCTTCTGGAGAACCAGGGCCTCGATCTCGTCGCCGACCTTGACGACCTCGTTCGGGTCGACGTCGTGCTTGATCGAGAGCTCGCGGCTCGGGATGACACCTTCGGTCTTGTAACCGATGTCGAGCAGGACCTCGTCCCGGTCGACCTTCACGATGACGCCGTCGACGATGTCGCCGTCGTTGAAGTACTTGATCGTCTCGTCGATCGCGGCGAGGAAGGCTTCCTCGTTACCGATGTCGTTGACCGCAACCTGCGGGGTGGTGGCGGTGGTCTCGGTGCTGCTCGTCATGTGGGAAAGGGCTCCGGTACGGACATTGAAGTCGTAGGTACTGCTTGCGCCGGGAGCCCGTTTCGCTCTGCAGAAGTCGGACAGCCAAGGAAGCGCCACATAAGCACCGGGTGCCCGGTGGCGCCTCGAAAACCGAGGGGACATACATACAGATGCGAGCGCGACCTGCTACGTCTGAGGTGCGCAGGCCCGCAGCGCAACTTGTAGCATACGGGGGCAGCCGGGCAGGGTCAATGCGCGAAGGCGCACACCCGGGGCGGATCGCCGCATTCCCGGCAGAAGAATCGTCTCAAGTGGCCACGCAGGCCCGGGAGACCCGTTCCGTGACACTCGCCCGGCGGGTCGGCTGGACGGAAGAGTACGACGAGGGAGCCGATCATCCAAGAGCCGATGGGGCCCGATCCCGAGGGGACCGAGCCGGAAGCAACCCGCCGTGACGCGGACGTCGCGGAGAGCAGCCGCGCCAACCGCGGCTGGTGGGACCGCAACGCGGACGAGTACCAGGTCGAGCACGGCACGTTCCTCGGCGACGACCGCTTCGTATGGGGCCCGGAAGGCCTGGACGAGGTGGAGGCCGAGCTGCTCGGCGCGTCCGAGGACCTGAAGGGCCGGGACGTGCTGGAGATCGGCGCCGGCGCCGCCCAGTGCTCCCGCTGGCTGGCCGCGCAGGGCGCCCGCCCGGTCGCGCTCGACCTCTCCCACCGCCAGCTCCAGCACTCCCTGCGGATCGGCGGTTCCTTCCCGCTGGTCTGCGCGGACGCGGGCGCGCTGCCCTTCGCGGACGCCTCCTTCGACCTGGCGTGCTCGGCCTACGGCGCGCTGCCGTTCGTGGCCGACCCCCGGCTGGTGCTGCGCGAGGTGCGCCGGGTGCTGCGCCCCGGCGGCCGGTTCGTGTTCTCGGTGACGCACCCGATCCGCTGGGCCTTCCCGGACGAGCCGGGGCCCGAGGGGCTGTCGGTGGCCGCGTCGTACTTCGACCGCACCCCTTATGTGGAGCAGGACGAGAACGGTCACGCCGTCTATGTGGAGCACCACCGCACGATCGGCGACCGGGTGCGGGACATCGCGGCCTCCGGTTTCCGCCTGGTGGACCTCGTCGAGCCGGAGTGGCCGGCCTGGAACACCTCCGAGTGGGGCGGCTGGTCCCCCCTGCGGGGCGCGCTGATCCCGGGCACGGCGATCTTCGTGTGCGAGCGGGACTGAAACCCTCCCCGGGAGTGAAATCCCCTCGCGGCGGACCGCAACCTCTTTGCAACGGGCCGCGTACGACACTGGGGGCGTGATCCGTGACGACGCCCTCGACGCGCTGCCCGTGCGCTCCGCCCTGCCCGCCCTGACCGACGCGCTGGCCGGCAGCGGCGCCGCCGTGCTGGTGGCGCCGCCCGGCACGGGCAAGACGACGCTGGTGCCGCTGGTCCTGGCCGGGCTCGTCGGCGGCGGGCCCGCGCGGCGGGTCCTGGTGGCCGAGCCCCGGCGGATCGCGGCGCGGGCGGCGGCCCGGCGGATGGCGTGGCTGCTGGGCGAGAAGCCCGGTGACAGTGTCGGGTTCACGGTGCGCGGCGAACGGGTCGTCGGGCGGCACACGCGCGTGGAGGTCGTCACCACGGGTGTGCTGCTCCAGCGGCTCCAGCGCGACCAGGAGCTGCCCGGGGTGGACGCCGTGATCCTCGACGAGTGCCATGAACGCCATCTGGACGCGGACACGGCCGCCGCCTTCCTCTGGGACGTGACCCAGACCCTGCGCCCCGACCTGCGCCTGGTCGCGGCCTCCGCGACCACCGACGCCGAGGGCTGGGCCCGGCTGCTCGGCGGGGCGCCGGTGGTGGAGGCGGCGGGGATCACGCACCCCGTCGAGACCGTGTGGGCGCCGCCCGCGCGCCCGGTCCGGCCGCCGCACGGCATGCGAGTGGACCCGGCCCTGCTCACGCACGTGGCGTCCGTCGTACGGCGGGCGCTCGCGGAGCGTCCCGGTGACGTGCTGTGCTTCCTGCCCGGTGTCGGTGAGATCGCGCGCGTGGCCGGGCAGTTGGGCGAGCTGCCGGACGTGGACGTGCTCCAGGTGCACGGGCGGGCCCCGGCCGCCGTGCAGGACGCGGTCCTCGCGCCCGGGGAACGGCGCCGGGTGGTGCTGGCCACCTCGGTCGCGGAGTCCTCGCTGACGGTGCCCGGGGTGCGGGTGGTCGTGGACTCGGGGCTGGCGCGCGAGCCCCGGGTGGACCACGCGCGCGGGCTGAGCGGTCTGGCGACGGTACGGGCCTCGCGCGCGGCCGGACGGCAGCGGGCGGGCCGCGCCGGACGTGAGGCGCCGGGCGCGGTCTACCGGTGCTGGGCCGAGGCCGAGGACGGCCGGCTGCCCGCCTTCCCGGCACCCGAGATCAAGGTGGCCGACCTGACCGCCTTCGCCCTCCAGACCGCCCGCTGGGGCGACCCGGACGCCTCGGGCCTCGCCCTGCTGGACGCGCCGCCCGCCGGCGCGATGGCGGCGGCCCGCGAGGTTCTGACGGCGGTGGGCGCCGTGGACCCCGCAGGACACGCCACCGAGCGGGGCGCCCGGCTGTCCCGCCTCGGCGTCCACCCCCGCCTGGGCCGCGCCCTGCTGGACACCGACGGCACCGGCGCCGAGACGGTCGCCCTGCTGTCGGAGGAGGTCCCGCGCGAGTACGGCGACGACCTCGCCACGGCGCTGCGCCGGGCCCGGCGGGGCGGGGACGCGTACGCGGCGCGGTGGCGTACGGAGGTACGGCGGCTGCGGGGGCTCGCCGGGGCGGCGGAGCGGGTGGGCAGAGCCCCTGACGGCCATGACGTCCTCGACGCGGCCGTCGGACGCGTGGCCGCGCTGGCCTTCCCCGAGCGGGTGGCCCGGCTGGACAAAGGCTCGTACCTCATGGTGTCCGGAACGCGTGCGGAGCTGTCGGAGGGATCACCGCTGCGCGGGGCGCCGTGGATCGTGGTGGCCGTGGCCGACCGGCCCGGCGGGAAGGGGCACGCGCGCGTGCGGCTCGGCGCCGCCGTACCGGAGGGCGTGGCACGGGAGGCGGCCCGCGCGCTCCTCTCCGAGGGGGAGGAGGTGCGCTGGGCGGACGGGGAGGTCGTGGCGCGGCGGGTCGAGCGGCTCGGGGCCGTGGAGCTGGCCGTACGGCCCCTCGCGGACCCGGAGCCCGGACTGGTGCGCGCGGCGCTGCTCGACGGGCTGCGGCGGGAGGGCCTTGGGCTGCTGAAGTGGTCCGAGGGCGCGAGGGCGCTGCGACGGCGGCTGGCGTTCCTGCGGACGTGTCTGGGCGAGCCATGGCCGGACGTGTCCGACGAGGCGCTGCACGCGCGCGTGGACGAATGGCTGGAACCCGAGCTGAGCCGGGCCCGGCGGCGCGCCGATCTCGGCCGGATCGACGCCGGGCAGGCGCTGGCCCGGCTGCTGCCGTGGGCGAGCGGGGAGGCGGGCCGGCTGGACGAGCTGGCGCCCGAGCGGATCACCGTGCCGAGCGGCTCGCAGATCAGGGTCGACTACTCCGACCCCGAACGGCCCGTGCTCGCCGTGAAGGTGCAGGAGATGTTCGGGCTCGGCGAGACCCCGGCGGTGGCCGGGGTGCCGCTCCTGGTCCATCTGCTCTCGCCCGCCGGGCGCCCCGCCGCCGTAACGGCCGACCTCGCCTCGTTCTGGCGGGACGGCTATCGCGGCGTACGGGCCGAGCTGCGCGGGCGCTATCCGAAGCACCCGTGGCCGGAGGACCCGGCCACGGCCGCGCCCACCCGGCACACCAAGGCGCGCCTGGAGCGGAGTTGACCTGCCGTCAGGACGTCGCGGACGGGCTCGGCGACGGCTCGGCCGAGGCGGAACCGTCCGGGGCGACCGTCAGCTTCACGGTGAGGGTGGCGCCGCCCGTGGTGGTGATCCGGAGCAGATAGGTGCCGCTGACGTCGTCGGCGTACAGCTTCGGGAGGGTGAGCAGGCCCTTGTCGTCCGTCTTGAGCCCGGTGAGGGTGCGGACGGGGTGGTCGTCGGCGTCCTTGAAGTAGGGGCCCTTGTCGTTCTCGGCAGGATCGTCGTCGGCCTTGATCAGCGTGGCGGTGGCCTCGACGCGGTCGGCGACGGCGCCCTTGTAGGTGGCCTCGACCTGGACGGGGTCGGCGAACTCGCCGCCGGGGACGCAGGTGTGGGCCTTGTCGTCGGCAGGGGCGAGGGCGTCGGCGGCGCGCGGGGTGACGGTCGCCTTGTAGGTGACCCCCTTGACCTGGTGGCCGACCAGCGCGGTGGTGATCTTGAAGTCGCCGGTCTTCTCGCCCGCCTGGAGGGCGGGGGCGGTCGCGACACCCTTGGCGTCGGTGACGACGGTGGCCACGGTCTCGCCGCCCTCGAAGGTGGCATCGGTGTCGCCGGTGAGGGTGAAGCGGACGCGCACCTTGGCCACGGCCTTGCCGGCCTCGGTCTCGGCGCGGGCGGCGATCTTCCCGGTGAAGGCGTGCCCGGCCATGGCGGTCGGCTCGGCCGCGTCGGGGTCGGCGTAGGCCAGGTGGTCCACGGTGTCCGAGGGGGTGGGCTGCTCCCACGGCGGGGTCGGCGGCTTGGGGGTGGGCTTGTCGTCGCCTCCGGCGGGGGTGCCGGGGTCGGGCTTCGCGGGCTTGCCGGGCTTGCTCGGCTTGGCGGGCTTCGGGTGCTTCGACGGCTTCGCGGGCGCGGACGGTCCGGTCGTGCCGGGCTGCGTGGCGGTCTCGTCGCTGCGGTGGGCGGGCAGGCCGCCGGTGCCGTCGGGGACGGTGTGGACGCCCTTGCGGTAGTAGTCGACCCAGTTCAGGACGAGGTTCAGATAGTCGGTCGAGTTGTTGTAGCTGAGGATCGCGCTGCGCAGGTCGTCCTCGCGCGACAGGTCCCGGTCGCCCCGGCACAGATAGTGGCCGGCGGCGAGGGCGGCGTCGTAGACGTTGTTCGGGTCGGCCTTGCCGTCGCCGTTGCCGTCGCGGCCCGCCCACGCCCAGGTGGAGGGGATGAACTGCATCGGGCCGATGGCCTGGTCGTAGGAGGCGTTGCCGTCGTAGACGCCGTGGTCGGTGTCCTTGATCAGCGCGAAGCCGTTGCCGTCGAGCTGGGGGCCGAGAATGCGGCCGATGGTGGTGCCCTCGGCGTCCACGCGGCCGCCGCGGGCCTGGCCGGACTCCACCTTGCCGATGGCGGCGAGGAGTTGCCAGGGCAGGTTGCAGCCGGGCTTGGAGCTGCGCAGCTCGTCCTCGGCGCGCTTGTAGGCGTCGAGGACGGTCGCGGGGATCTCGCCCGCGGCCTCTCCCTCGCCCCGCGAGACGGGCGTGCCGATGACGGGCGAGGAGCTGGGGGCGGGGCTGTGCAGCGGCGGCAGGTCGGTGTAGTACGGAGAGCTGCCGGTGGCGTCGGACGCCGTGTCGGGCGCCGGGGTACCGGCGGCGGTGGGTACGGAACCGCCGTTCTCGCCGACCGCTCCCGGAGCCTGTGACGCGGACAGGGCCGCGACCGCCACAGCGGCCACCGCGGTACTCGCCGCTCCCTTGCGCAGCCGCCTGCCGATATGCGCCGCCATGAAGCCAACCCTCCCCTGGGCGCCATGGCGCCCGTCTCCGACTACCTCGCACTGGTGTGACGACTGAGCCCGTGCGGTGGTTGCCCTTGGTGCGCGTTCCCGTTCCTGTGGCGGGTGCGCCGTACGCACCGCGCGGAGGCCCAGTTGACCCTACGACAACTTGCTTGGCATGCACACCCGTTCGTGTCCGGATTCCGCCGCCACGCATACTGGGTCGCACCCGATCACCGGTCCCGGGCGCGGCGAACCGCCGACGTCCGCTTCTGGAGGCTCCGTTGCCGTTCACCCTCAGTCATGCGGCCGCCGTGCTGCCCGCGATCCGCCGGGACGGGAGCGGGCGGGGCCGGCTGGTGCCCTCGGTACTCGTCGCGGGCTCCTTCGCACCCGACCTCACCTATTTCGCGGCGAGTTTCATGCCGGGCGCGATGGCATTCGGGGCGGTCACGCACTCCTTCGCCGGGGTGGTGAGCGTGGACGTGCTCATCGCGTGGGCGCTGGTCGCCCTGTGGCTCCTGGTCCGCGAACCGCTCGTGGCACTGCTGCCACGAGCGCTGCAGGACCGGCCGGCCGCGCTGCTGCGCTGCGGGGTGCCCCGGGGGCGGGTGCGGGCCACGACCGCGCTGTGGTGGTACGTCTCGGCGGCGCTCGGCGCCCTGACCCACGTCGTGTGGGACGCCTTCACCCACCACGACCGCTGGGGCTCCCGCCTCTTCCCCGCCCTCATGCGCAGCGTGTCCGGGCTGCCCCTCTACACCTGGCTCCAGTACGGCACCTCGGCACTGGCCGCCGCGCTGCTCGCGGTGTTCCTGCTACGCGCGCTCCGGTCGGCCCCCGCCCCGGTGCCGTACGGCGTCCCGCCCCTCTCCCCCCGCGACCGCACCCTGGCCGCGGCACTCCTCGGCGCCTGCGCCACAGCCGCCGCCCTCCAGCGGACAGCCCTGTGGTGGACCCGCCCGAACGCCCGACTCCTCGAACTGGTCCCCACCCTGTGCTTCGGCGCCGGCGCCGGACTGCTGGTGGGCATGGTGCTGTACGCCCTCACGGTCAGGACTTGTCGTCCGGTTGCCGTGCGGGCGGACGCACCTGTCCGGGAACCAGCTGAGCCCGGGACTCGCTGACGGCATCGAGCTGCTCGTGAGGGTGCCGCTCCACGCCGCCGTCGTCAGGGTGTGGCGTCCGGCTCCTGCGCGGAGGGCCGGCCCTGCCCGGGAGCCGGCGGGGCCGGGCGCTCGGCGAGGGACGCGATGAACACGGTCAGGGTGTGCCGGGGGCGGGCCTTGGGGAGGGCGGCCAGCAGCAGGGCGAGGTAGCCCCGGGCGACGTCCGCACGGGCGCGCCAGTCGAGCGCGGCGGCTCGACGTCTCAGGGCCGCGAGGACGGCACGTGCGCGCGCGGCCGGGTCGACGGGAATGCGGGCACTGCTCGCATCGGCCGCGAGCAACGGCACCGGCGAGGCGTCTCCGCCCCGCCCCGGGTCCGCCTCCGCCCGCTCGATCCGACGGTGCCACGCCCGGGTCCTGCGGCGGTGAAGCATCCGTATACCCATGCTGGCAGTGTTGCCGCAGCGGCCACGGGGAGGCGTTCTGACGGGGGCCACGCGAGTGACGGGGCCCTCCGGGGGCTGGCGAAACGTGCCAATCTCCGGAGGGAAAAGGGTCCGGAACGCAGAAAACCCCCGCACCAATGGTGCGGGGGTTTCCCTAAAATTAGTTCGGCGGCGTCCTACTCTCCCACAGGGTCCCCCCTGCAGTACCATCGGCGCTGTGAGGCTTAGCTTCCGGGTTCGGAATGTAACCG